>CANGMY010000084.1 GCA_947455015.1 Microthrixaceae bacterium
GGAACGGCGGTGACGTCAGTTCGTTCACGGAACGAGACACCAGCTTCTTTCGTGGCGGTATCGACTGTGGCGAGCACCGGACGGTTGAGCGTGGCAAGCGGCTTCATTGCGACGTGAGCGATGAGAACTTCGCCAGTGGACATTCCGCCTTCGATACCGCCCGCGTTCGCGCTGGTTCGGCGATAGGTGGAGGCAACTTCGTCCCAAACGATGGGGTCGTGAGCCTCGGATCCGGGCCGGCCGGCAACGTCGAAACCGTCTCCGATTTCAATGCCCTTCACCGCTTGGATCGAGAGAAGTGCTTGGGCAAGGAGTCCGTCGAGACGGCGGTCCCAGTGCACGTGACTGCCAAGACCGAGCGGCACGCCATGGGCGACGACTTCAACGACACCGCCGAGCGAGTCGCCTGCCTTCTGCGCAGCCTTGATCTCGGTGATCATCGCCGCTTCAGCAGCAGCATCGAGACAACGAACCTCGGAATCGTCGACCGGACCAAAGCCGCCTGGCTCAGGTCGAGACGCAACCGACGCGCGCACTGGACCGAGAGCAATGACATGGGAACCAACCTCGGCACCGAGATGAGAAAGGAGTGCTTTGGCAACGGCGCCGGCCGCTACACGGGCAGCGGTCTCGCGAGCAGATGCGCGCTCAAGGACATTCCGAGCGTCGTCGAAGGCGTACTTCTGCATACCAGTGAGATCGGCATGGCCAGGACGCGGTGTCGTGAGCTTCTGAGAGGTTTGGCCAGGATGCGGAGACATCTCTTCGGTCCACTTCTTTTCCCACTCGCTATTACCGATCTCGATGGCGACAGGGGATCCGAGGGTGACGCCGTGGCGAACGCCGGCGAGGATGGTGACCTCGTCGGCCTCGAACTTCATACGGGGACCGCGACCGAAGCCCAAGCGGCGACGTGCCAACTCGTTTCCAATTTGGTCGACAGTGATGGGCAAACCAGACGGAAGACCCTCGAGAATGACGACGAGGGCCTTGCCATGGGATTCACCGGCGGTCAGATAACGCAGCACCGGTCCAATCTACCGGTCCCTAGTGCCCTCACCCGAGCCAGTTTCCCCCAAGACCCGATTCAGGCCACCAGCGCGCGACTTGCAAGCACAGTGACGAGCGTGCCCAGTGCCAAAAACGGACCGAACGGAAATGGCTGGTTGCGCCCACGAACGACCAAAAGCGCGAGTCCGCCGACGGTGCCGAACGCGAACCCGATGAGGAAGAGCCATAAGACGAGGATGACCACATCGACGACAGAGCCGGCCTGCCAACCGACCATGAGCCCCAGCACCGCCGCGAACTTCACGTCACCGAACCCCATGCCTTGCGGGGAGATGAGATGAGCGACGAGCAGAACTCCAAACGCGATCAACGCTCCGAGGAACGCGTAGCGAGCTCGACCCCCGTCGCCATCGCTCAACGAACTGATGATGACGAGAACCAGTCCAACACCGAGTGTCGGCAGCACGACCACATCGGGCAATCGGTATTCCGTCAGATCGACGGCGCTGGCCAGGAGCAATGCTGCGAAACCAGCGAGGTAAGCAAAGAGCTCGAGCCACGATGCGTCGGCGAAGCGCCATGACAACAACACAAAGGTCACCAGCGTGAGCGACCCGAGGACAATTGTCCGCTGTGAAATACGCGGCGTTTCAGACGGTTGAAAGAGGGGACGCTCCGTCACGAAGGTTTCGGAAAGGCGCGAAATCAGCACACCACAAGGAAAAGCAGCGACGATGCACACGAGAAGCCGGACCGTGTTCATCGATTGCACTCAGCCCAGTTGGCTGGCCACCGAGGCCAGCATCACATCGATGGGGGCATCGACCCCTGTCCAAAGTTCGAACTGCACTGCTGCCTGATGCGCAAGCATCGCAACACCATTCGCGACCGAAGCACCTTGAGCACGTGCTGTAGCCAACAACGGAGTTTCGAGTGGCTTGTAGACGATGTCGACGAGAATCTGTCCCTCGTGCATCACGGACGCGTCGAACGGAACATCGTTTGGTCCGGGTTCGCCCATGCCAACCGACGTCGCGTTGACGACGAGGTCGGCATCGCTGAGATCGGAATGAGCACCTTCGAGCGCAACGACCTCGCCACGATCGCCCGCAAGAGCCGCAGCGCGCTCTGCCCGACCCAACGTGCGATTCACAACAACAATTTCTGATGCTCCTGCATCGGAAAGGGCAAGAACGATGGACCGAGCGGATCCTCCCGCACCCAAAACAACGCAACGCTTGCCGTTCGGATCGAAAGAGAACCCGTGCTTGAGCGAACGGACGAAACCTTCACCGTCGGTGTTGTGGCCGGTGAGTAGCCCTCCGCTGTTCACGATGCAATTGACTGCGCCAAGCCGTTCCGCCACGGGAGAAAGTCGATCGGCACAGGCCGCCGCACTCTCTTTATGAGGCATCGTGATCGAAAGTCCTTCGATGCCCAACGCTCGGACTCCTGCGAATGCGTCAGGAAGGCTTGATGCACCGACTTCGAGCGCAACGTAGGTCCAGTCGAGTCCAGCAGCGTCGAACGCTGCATTCATCAACGTTGGCGAAAGAGAATGACGAACAGGGTCGCCAATTACCACCGCTAATCGGGTAGTTCCGGTCGGCGCCATCAGAACACTCCTCGAGCCTTGGCATCGGCGACGGCGCGATTGAAATCGGACTGACTGTTTGTGAAGTAGTGGTGGCCGTCTTTGTCGGTGAGCACGTAGAACAGCCAATCACCTGGAGCCGGATTCAGCGCAGCGTTTATTGATGCTTGACCCGGCGAGTTAATTGGGGCCGGCGGAAGACCCTTTTTGAGTCGTGTGTTGTAGGGCGAATCGGTTTTGAGATCAGAGTCGGTGAGGTTTGCTTTGCGCTTTTGCAATGCGTAAAGAACCGACGCGTCGATGCCCAACGTTTCACCCCGTGCGAGTCGGTTGTAGATCACTCGAGCGATTTTGGGGCGGTCTTCGTCGACCTTGGCCTCTGACTCCACAAGCGATGCAACGATCAGTGCCTCGTAGGGCGAGATCGCTTTTGAGCCGGCGACACCCTTCAACTTTGCCGTGGCATCGGGAAGTCCCTGGGCCTGCGAGACACGATCGAATGCAACCATCATCTGATCGATAAGTTTTTGCGCGTTCCCGACATCTTGCTGAGCGATCTCATAGGTCGCCGGGAAGAGGAACCCTTCAAGATTGCTTGATCCGGCTGGCTGCAAGGACGGATGCGTGTTGGCCAACGCAGCGTCGAGCGCGGCCGGGTCCATCATTGGAAATTTCTCTAGTACGAGTTTTTTAAATTCTGAAACCCATAAACCTTCGCGAACAAGGAATGAAACCGTCTTCGGCGGCGGCGGTCCCGCTTTCAGGATGTCGACAACATGACCCATCGAACTGTTCACGCGAAGGCCTTCATAATCGCCGGCCTGAAACGGATCGCCACCCTTCCACTTCACGTACCACTCGAAGACTGTCGCGCTCGACACAATCTTTTTCTCTGCAAGCGACGTCGCGATCTGCGAAGTCGTTGCACCCTTTGTAATGGTGAACGCAACTTCCTCACCGGGTGATCCTGGATCGATCTTTCCCTTGACCCAGAATCCGGCGGCGGCAATCACGAGAGCAACGACAAGGAGCGGTACACCGAGGAGAAGAGCCCACCGGCCGCCACGACCACCGCTGCCGCCCTTCAGCGCAACAAACTCTCCGTCTCCCCCGCCGCCATTCGAGGCTGGAGTTGTTGGAGCGACTGGAGCGTCGGCGCGTTGCATCGCCGACACGTCTTCGGTTACGGATGGCGCGGTTGGAGGCGTTGATGGTGCAACCGATGGCGTTGAGGGCTCGAGCCCGAAAAGTTCGAACGGATCTGGTTGTTCGGGCACGGCTCGCTCTGTGTGTCGTGGTTAGAAATCGGTCTGCGCTGCTCGGCTGTCGAGCCAGGCTTGCAGCATCACCGCAGCAGCAACTTGGTCGACCATTTGGCGCTGGGAACGTCCCGGCACCTCACCCTCCTGAAGCAGGCGGGTGGCCGTCACCGTGGTGAGTCGCTCATCGTAGGGAACCACCGGGATCGATGTCGCCGCGACCAATTCATCGATTTCCGACCGCACCAATTGAGCTGCGGCGCCTTCAGAGCCGTCGAGAGAAAGGGGTAGGCCGACCACGAGGGTGTCGACCTCCCATTCGGCAGCAATGGCAAGGATTTTCCGATGATCGGCAGCGTGATCGCCTGAGCGTTGCACCGTTTCGATTGGTGACGCCACCGATCCAGATGAAAGCGCGATACCGATGCGCCGTTCACCAAAATCGATGCCGAGGGCTCGCACTAGGAGCGAACCGCCGCCCGAACAAGATCAAGCGCCTCGTCGAGGGCTTCGGGATCTTTGCCACCGGCGACGGCAAGATCGGCGCTCTTTCCGCCGCCACCCTTGACCTTCTTGGCCGCATCGGCGATGAGTTCAGAGGCATTGAGACCAGAGTCGGCGGCAACAGCTGCGACGATCGTGACGCCACCACCTTCAGGCGCGGTGCCGAGCACAACGGCTTTAATGCCGGCGCGGTCGCGAATTGCAACGGCAAGGTCGCGGACACCGTCGCGATCAAGACCGTCGACGCGGGCGATCACGATGCCATCGACGGCTTGTTCGGCGAGTTCGCCGGAACGACCAGCAGCCGCCTGACGCTCAAGATCGCGAATGCGGGTGCGAAGGTCTTTCACTTCGGCAACGCGTCGCTCAACAGCATCGACAAGTTCATCGGTAGCGACGCCCATTGCATCGGCAGCGGCCTTTATGCGTCGTTCGTCTTCACGAAGACGTTCAAGCGGACCCATTCCCGAAACCGCTTCGATCCGGCGGATGTTCGAACCGATCGAAGCTTCACTGATGATCTTCACGGGACCAATATCGCCGAGCGCCTTCACGTGCGTGCCACCACACAATTCGGTGGAATGCGGACCAGCTTCAAGAACCTTGACGACATCGCCGTACTTGTCGCCAAAGAACGCGATAGCACCAATTTCTTCGGCCTTGTCCTTGGTTGTTTCGTAATGACGGGCCGGAGAGTTCGCAAGAATGTCCGACGCAACGAGGTCTTCGATGGCAATGATTTCGTCGTCACTCAGAGCTTCGTAATGAGAGAAATCGAAACGAAGTCGATCGGGACCGACGAGAGAACCTTGCTGTTTCACATGGTCACCAAGCGTTTCGCGCAATGCCCAATGAAGAAGGTGCGTTGCGGTGTGATTGCGCTTGATGGCGTCGCGGCGTTCGCCGTCAATAACCGCGTTCACCGTTTGACCGACTTCGATGTCGCCTTCAAGAACTTCGAAACGGTGACGCACAACACCCGGAGCGCCGTACAGAGTTTCTGTGATGCGGGCTCGACCAGTCGGTGAAGTGATGACACCGGTGTCTCCAACTTGGCCACCGGATTCCGCGTAGAACGGCGTGTGGTCGAGAACGATTGAATCATCGGTTACCGCAAGCACATTTGCGTCGACGGCGTAGGAATCGTCGCCAAGGAAATGTGTTGGTCCGTGTTCTGCCGAAACCGCGGCAAACACTTCAACGTTTTCGCCGCCGGCACCTTTGCGCGCGTCTTTCGCCCGCCGACGCTGTTCTGCCATTTCCGAGGCGAAGCCGTCCTCATCGACGTCGTGTCCGCGTTCGAGCGCGATCTCGCGAGTGAGTTCGAGCGGGAAACCGTGCGTGTCGTGCAAGAGGAATGCGACGGAACCACCGATGGTTGCGCCTGGACCCAAACGATCGAGTTCGGTGTCGAGCAACGCCGTTCCCGATTTAAGCGTGGCCCGGAATCGTTCTTCTTCGCGCGCCACGACAGTTCGAACGAAGTCTTGCTGCTTCACGAGATCGGGGTAGGCCTCACCCATAACCTCAACAGTGGTGTCGACGAGCGTCGGCGTGACGAGATCGGCAACGTCGAGCAGATAGGCCTCGCGCACAGCGCGACGAATAATGCGACGCAACACATAGCCGCGTCCTTCGTTAGATGGAAACACCCCGTCGCTCACGAGGAAACTCATCGTGCGGGCGTGCTCAGCGAGAATCCGAAGCGAAATATCGGAGCGTTCGCCCGCACCAAGTCGCGTATTGGTCACGCGCTGTGCGGTTTCTACGAGCGGAGCAAGCACGTCGGTTTCAAAAACCGAATCGACACCCTGCAGCACACCGAGAATTCGTTCGAGACCAGCGCCGGTGTCGATGTTCTTCTTGGGCAATTCGGTGTCGTGACCGTCGGTGTCGCGAGCGAACTGCATGAAGACGAGGTTCCAGATTTCAAGGAACCGCTCGTCACTACCGGAAGCAGGGCCGCCATCGGGGCCATATGCCGCACCCTTGTCAACATAAATCTCAGAACAAGGACCGCACGGACCGGGAGGACCCCCGGGAGGTCCCCACCAGTTATCGGCATCGAGAAATTGAATGCGGTCGGGGTTGACCCCAACTTCGTCGCGCCAAATATCGGCCGCTTCCTGGTCACTTAGATGGCAGGTGACCCAGAGAAGTTCGGGATCGATCCCAAAAAGGTTGGTGACCATGTCCCATGCCATCGGGATGGCTTCGTGCTTGAAATAGTCACCAAAAGAAAAGTTGCC
>CANGMY010000085.1 GCA_947455015.1 Microthrixaceae bacterium
AACTCCAACGGAGCCAGATACCGCCGCAGTGAGTTCAAGGTCGAAACCGTCGCGGGTGCCATCACGATCCATTGACGTGAGAAGGATCTCGCCAGCGCCGAGCGATTCAACGCGTTGTGCCCACTCGATCACATCCATACCGGTCGGAGTGCGGCCTCCTGCGACGTAGACCTCCCAGCCTTCGCTCGCGCTTCCATCCCACGCTCGTCGACGCGCATCGATCGCACAGACAACACATTGATTCCCAAATACTTCAGCGATCTCACTGATGAGTTCTGGCCGAGCAACAGCCGCGCTGTTTACCGACACCTTGTCGGCACCTGCTCGCAACATTGTGCGAGCGTCATCAACGGTGCGAATTCCACCACCAATCGTGAACGGTATGAAGACCTGCTCTGCGGTGCGTCGAACGACATCGACCATCGTTTCGCGACCGTCGGAAGTAGCCGTGATGTCGAGAAAGACGAGTTCGTCTGCTCCATCCGCGTCGTAGCGGGCAGCGAGTTCCACCGGATCTCCGGCGTCGCGCAGGCCCACAAAGTTCACGCCTTTTACGACGCGGCCATCGGTGACATCAAGGCACGGAATGATGCGAGCGGTTTTCATTTCGAATCAGGCCACACGCCGAATGCGAACAAGGGTGTCGATCGCGGTGCGTTCGCCGTCGTCGGTCGTCACAACTCGTTCGACGCGCCCGGACTTCTCGGTCACGAGTTCGACATCGAGCGAAACTTCTGCGGCAGTGAGATCGTCGATGATGTCCTCCGCCGTCAACAGGAACGCAGGATTCTGCGGACCGCCGTGACCTTCGGTCAGGTTGAGAAGATCGTGACCGACCAACACCAAGGTTCCACCAACTGCAAGGGCACGAACTGCGGTCTTCATTGATGCCCGGCGTTCCTCGGCTGCGAGTTGCAGATAGAACACGGCGACAAGATCGAACCCGGTAACAGGCGGTTCCCAAGTCGTGGCATCGGCGACAACCCACGTGGCCTCGACGCTGTTTTCTGCTGCCAGCTTCCGGCCCTTCTCGATGCCTACCTCAGAGAAGTCGACGCCAGTCACGGTCCAGCCCTGTTTCGCCAACCACACGGCGTTGCGGCCCTCGCCACAGGCAAGATCCACAGCAGTGCCCGGTGTCAGATCGGCAACCTCGGGGGGAAGGAACTGGTTGGGCTCGCCCTTCCAGATGAGTTCAGACGTGTCGTATCGCGCGTTCCAATCGGCAGCATCCATCGTTCGAGTGTAGGACGAGGAGCGATTCAGTGATTCAGGAGTTCGGGCCTGATGCTCGAAGTGCATCCTGCAACGTGAATGCACCTTCGTAGAGCGCACGACCAACGATCGCGCCCGACAGTCGACGCCCACCAGAACGAAGTGCTTCAAGCGCGACGAGATCGGCCACTGACCCAACGCCGCCAGAAGCGATGACAGGCAATTCCGTCGCTTCGAGAACTTCTCCGAGACCGTCGAGATCGGGTCCTTCGAGCGTTCCGTCACGTCCGATTTCGGTAACGATCAACGCCTCGACTCCAGCGTCGGCAAAACCTCGAGCAACATCGAGAAGATCCTTACCCGATCCTTCTTCCCATCCACGCACAGCGACCTCTCGACCACGCGCATCGAGACCAACTGCGACTGGATGGCGCGATGCGAGCGTCCGAACCAGGTCGGGATCTTCAAGCGCGGCAGTTCCGAGAACAACACGGGTGACACCAGCATCAAACAGTGCAGCAGCAGCTTCTTCGCTGCGCACACCACCACCAGTTTGAATCGGGACGTTGACCGCATCGCAGATCGCAGCAATGACTTCGCGATTCAAAGGCGAGCCCGTTCGTGCTGCATCCAGATCCACGACATGGATCCAACGCGCTCCGGCATCGGCAAACGCCTTGGCCTGGGCAACAGGGTCGTTGTTGTAAACGGTCTCGCGCGCGTAGTCGCCTTGATAGAGACGTACTGCTTGACCGTTCAAAAGATCGATCGCGGGATAGAGATCCATCAGTTCCCAACCTTCAGGCGAGCTGCATCGACAAAGCCGCGCAACAATTCAAGACCAACCGTTCCCGATTTTTCGGGATGGAACTGCGTGGCCCACAGACCCTCGCGTTCAACCGCGGCAGCAACCGGACCGCCGTAATCACACGTCGCCACGACGGAATCGCCGTCGGCATCAGCGGCGTAGGAGTGCACGAAGTACACCCACACAGGATCGGGAACGGGAGCGAAGAGTTGGCTCGGCCGGCGGATGTCAACAAGGTTCCATTGCATCTGGGGGCGCTTCACCGTGTCGGGCAGACGTCGAAGTCGACCAGGCAGTACACCCAATCCCACCGCACCCGGTGTTTCTTCAGAGCCTTCGTACAGCATCTGCATTCCGACACAGACTCCGAGAAAGGGACGGTCATCGTTCGCTGCTTCAATGGCAACCTCGTCGAGTCCGCAGTCGCGCAGAGCATCCATGCACGCGCCGAATGCGCCTACACCGGGAAGCACCACGGCATCGGCATCGGCGATGAGTCCGCTATCGGAGGTGAGGCGAGCATCGGCACCAACACGTTCGAGCGCTTTCTGTGCTGAACGAAGATTTCCGATGCCGTAGTCGAGAACCGCAACGAGCGGCTGAACCTCGTTGGTCACAACACGCCCTTGGTAGAGGGAACTCCCCCACCGTCGATGCGGACAGCGTCACGAAGTGAACGAGCAACGCTCTTGAACGTTGCTTCGACGATGTGGTGAGTGTTCACACCGCGAACAAGTGTGACGTGCAGCGTGAGTGCGGCCGAAGTTGCAAACGCGCGCCAGAACTCCTCGATGAGTTGAGGATCGAATGGCGGGTCGCTCAGAATTTTCTGACCTGGAAATTCAACTTCGTAAACAAGGAATGGACGACCAGAAAGATCGAGAGCAACATCGATGAGCGCTTCGTCGAGCGGAATACGATTCGAAGCGAAGCGACGAATACCGGCTTTGTCACCAAGCGCGACGGCGAAGGCCTCGCCCAGAGCAATACCGACATCTTCGACAGTGTGATGAGCGTCGATCTGCAGATCGCCCTCGGCCCGGACAATGAGATCGAAGCCTCCGTGACGACCAAGCTGCGCAAGCATGTGATCGAAGAACGGAATGCCCGTTGACGTCTCGTGCCGCCCCTGACCATCGAGATCGATCTCGATCAGGATCGAGGTTTCAGACGTAGCGCGAGCAACCGTTGCTGCTCGGCGACCATCGTCGGTTCGTGTTGCACTCACTGGAGGGCCTCCTCAAGAGCGGCAAGGAACGCATCGTCCTCACCGGGTGTTCCGATCGTGACACGCAAACAGCCTTGAAGGCGCGGCCACGACGAACAATTGCGAACAAGTACAGATCGATCGACCATCCGCTGCCATGCCTCGCCACCATCGACCGAACGCGGACGGAACAGCACGAAGTTGGCTCCAGATGGCCAAACATCGACATCGAGTTGTGCGAGGCGGGCAACCAATCGGCCTCGCTCTTCAACCAGACGCGCAACACGTTCGTTCATCTCTTCGACATGAGCCACAGCCAACGTTCCCGCCAACTGCTTGAACGCATCGAGGTGATACGGCAACACCACTTTTTCGAGTTCGGCGATGATCCATGCGGGACCGATCAGATAACCGAGACGCGAAGCTGCCATCGACCAGGTTTTGGAAAAGGTTCGACTGACAACAAGCGGTACGTCGTCGGCGACAAGGACATCGGCCGACCACGGAGCGAACTGGCCGTAGGCCTCGTCGACAACGAGTAGCCCATCGACAGCGATCACCATGTCGAGCACCGCGCGAACAGTTGCTTCGTCGTCGACGACGCCAGTTGGGTTATTCGGCGAGCACAAGAAACTGACCTGCGGTTTCGCCGCGTCGATGACACGACGAACCTCGGCGAGATCGGTCGAGAAATCGGCGGCGCGCTCCCCTTCAACCACAGCGGTGCCGGTGATGCGCGAAATGTGGCTGTGGAGCGCGTAGGTGGGTTCCCACACCGCAGCGGTGCGACCGGGACCACCAAACGTCAGCATGATCGTTTGCAGAACTTCATTGGAACCGTTGGCAACAAAGATCTGTTCGGGACCGACACCGTGGAGTGCCCCGATGGCAGTGCGAAGTTCTGCGGCCGCACGATCGGGATAGCGATTCCAGTCGATAGTTGCGACGGCGTCGGCAAGCGCGCGCGTCCAACTTTGCGGTGGTGATTCGGGAGACTCGTTGGTGTTGAGACGAACCGCAACGTCGATCTGCGGAGAGTGGTAGCCGTCCATAATCGCGACATCGTCGCGAGGCGTGATCATGCTTCGGCCTCGAGCGCGCGGCTGCGAAGGCGCACCGATTCAGCGTGCGTCGCGAGACCTTCGGCGTCGGCGATTGCCGCCACGACAGGAGCCGCCGCGTCGAACCCAGCACGATTGACGTCGATGACATGAACCTGTTTTGTGAAGTCATCGACAGTGAGAGCGCTGCCGAATCGTGCCGTTCCGAACGTGGGAAGCACGTGACTTGGCCCAGCGACGTAATCGCCGATTGATGCAGGGGCGAGTGGTCCGAGGAACACCGCACCTGCATGACGGATGCCCGCCGCAAGTGATGAAGCGTCGGAGGTCATGATTTCGACGTGTTCAGCGGCGATGTGATTCACCACAGCAATGGCAGCTTCGGGTGAGTCAACAAGAGCGCAGAACCCGCCGGAAGCAAACGTCGATTCGATTTCGGTCTGACGCGCCGCTTGTGCAACGAGGCGAGAAAGCGATTCGTCGACAGCGTCGGCAACGGCTTCGTCCCATGTAACAAACCAGGCGAGCCCATCGGGCCCATGTTCGGCTTGCACCATGAGATCGATGGCAACGAAATCGGTGGGCGCTGTGCTGTCGGCGACGACAACGATTTCGGAAGGACCAGCAAAGGCCATGGGAACGCCAACTCGACCCGCGACTTCGCGCTTGGCGATGGCAACGAACGCGTTTCCGGGACCAGCGATGACATCAACGGCCCGCAACGTTTCGGTGCCGTAGGCCATTGCCGCGATGGCTTGGGCGCCACCAATGGCCCGAACTTCGTCGGCGCCAGCAATGGCAGCAGCGGCGAGTGTGGCCGGCGCGATCTTGCCGGTTTCACGATCGGGTGGAACGCACAGAACGATTTCAGGAACGCCAGCAACCCGCGCAGGAATAACCGTCATCAATACCGACGATGGATAGGCGCCACGCCCGCCGGGCACGTAACAGCCGGCACGATCGACAGGAACGGAACGTCCGGTGACGGTGATTCCGCCCCGAACAACGGCGTGGTCGGTTCGGAGTTGAGCGAGGTGGAACGCACGAACCGCTGCAGCAGCTTCACGAAGCGCATCAGCCAGTTCGGCGGGAATGGCGGCGAGCGCAGCGTCGAGTTCCTGGCGACTCACCCGAGAATCGGCGATATCGACGCCGTCAAACTTCTCGGTGAGTTCACGAACAGCGGCATCGCCGCCAGCGCGCACCTGAGCGATGATCGATCGAACCGCGTCGGTCGGTCCTTCACCGGCCGGATCGGGTCGCGGAAGATCGGCAACGAGACGGTCACCAGTACGTCCACGGAGATCAAGGCGGTTCAACACGATCTAGGACGCTAGCGGTCGGCCCACCATGAGCCGGAGAGGTTTACCGGTTCAGCCCGCTCGACGTGTCGCCGAGACCAACCGACGGTGGGCCGTGCGTAGGGAGCGCTCAACTTCAAAGAGGTCCGAAGCCAGCGATTCGTCGCCGGCGGCCAACACTGCTTCGGCGGTCGAGCTCACCCGATCAAGAAGTTCTTCAAGCGAGGTAGTCGCACTCGACAGCTGGGCTCGTTCGTTATGCACGGACGCAGTCTCGCAGACCAGCCGTTGCATCGTTCCGACCGAGCGCGCCGCAACTCGTTCGCGCTGCGAAACAACGCTGAAAGCACTGCGCCAAAACATTTGGGAGCAAAAAGACGCCGACGCCCCACAAGGGGGCGTCGGCAAGGTGACACTGGGCGGCGGATCCCAGATGATTGTCACCGTGTCAGGCGGCGGGAGCCTGACCCGGCCAACATAGCGCGAAAATTTGACGATCTCGCGCAGCCCTCGGTGAAAGATTCCTATGGTCTAGGCCGAAGGGCGGACCGGGATTTCGAACCAGATTCAAAGATTCGCCGACGGGCAATAGTCGGCCAAGACGCAATCGACACACCGCGCCTTCCGAGAGGCACAGACCCGTCGCCCATGGAGAATGAGCAAGAGGCTGAACCGCCCCCAATCCTCCGGCGGGATCATGTCGTTGAGGACGTACTCGACTTTTACCGGGTCAGTCTCCGTGGTGAGGCCAAGTCGAAGCGACAGCCGCCCGACGTGAGTATCGACGGGCAAACCCGGAAGGTCCATCGCAACGCTTCGCACGACGTTGGCGGTCTTTCGACCGACGCCCGGAACCGTGACGAGGTCCTCCATCGAGGAGGGAACCTCAGCGCCGTAGCGCTCGACGAGAGCTTGGGCCAT
>CANGMY010000086.1 GCA_947455015.1 Microthrixaceae bacterium
CCGGTTCGCCTTCCCAGTGATAGGCGACGCGATTACCGATGCCGTTGGCGACGTGACGGTCGAGACAATTTTCGGAAACGTTCAGCGTTCCGCCAACAAACCACTTGGCGAATGGCAGTTCCCATTCGAGTGTGGTGGAGAAGTCGGAGTTCCAGGTGAGAAGTTCACGGGCCTGACGGGCCCAGAACGCCTCGTAATCGGCATCGGCCTCGCCGTAGAGCGAGTCGTCTGAGGTGAGCGCGGCGGCTTTGAATTCCGGTGAGGGCGGAAACAAGCGCTCTTCAAGGAAGTAGTCCTCGATCGTAGGTTCCGTCATTCCATCCCCCTCAAACGATGGCGAAGAGTCGCCGTTTCAACGCCGTGAGCCTACCGGCCAAGGCGATGGCGGACCGGCGTGAACCGGAGGTTCCCCCCTTCTCACTATCGATTCCAGAGCAGGTGACGTTCTCTCCAACTAGTGCGGGAGACTGCTTCGCCCAAGCATCTGCATCACCGTGGATCGCGAAACGACCCAGCGGTCGCCAACGCGCACGACGCTTCCGGTCTGCGTAAACGTTTCCGGCCCGGTTGCAAACTGCGCGGTGATTTTGAACGTCGCGATTGCTTCGATTTCACTTCGAAACCGGATTTCTGCCGAGGCGAATTTCGCTCCAGGCGTTGCGCCGGATGCTTCACGAGCCCCATCAAACATCACGTCGTAATCGTTCGGCGCTGCGCCACCTTCGATGTTTGGGTACGAGCCATCAGGCAACCTCAGATCGAGCCCATTGATTGCCTCGGTGACCTGTGCTCGAGCGCGCTCCTCGCCATCGAAATGAAATGGTTCAGGTGGCAGAACCGGTTCTGTAACGGAAAAAGAGAGCGTTGGCTTCGTTGCCGCATATGCATAGAACTCGGAGTAGTTCACATATCGAAGTCCTTGCATGGCTCGTTCAATGGCAGCTGCATGAGCATCGTCGATGACACACTCCCTCGAAAGTGAGAATCTCAGAACAACGAGCGAGTCTGCGAGAAATCCCGATCCGCCCATCGGCGGGCTGAGAATCATTGGACCATCACCAATAAGAAAACTCCCGAGTGGCACCGTCGGTTGGGTTGGCCCTGTCATCTCCATTGAACCAGTCCCCATACACGTCGCAACCGATCGAGTAAGTCCATCGACGGTGATTTCACGAAATGGCGTACCCGGTGGGAGTCCTAACGACTGGGTCGTGGGCAGGTTTGGGGCGGTGACCTTGTCGTACCAACGGAGCGTGAGCGTGAGTGCTTCACCCTCGGGTGACGTATAGAAAAACTCATAGGCGTTGAACCCAGCCTGCGTGGAATCGCGACCGAGGAACACGTCACGCGCATCACTTGGCGGGAGAACAAAAACCCCAGAGTTGATCGTTCCCTCTGATCCCGTCGTCGAATGACCGAACGAAGTGAAGAGAACCGCGACCAATAAGAAGTTCCCGAGCAGTACCGGAACGACAACAAAGTTCGGGACACGCCGGCGTCGTGACCGGGTGTCTTGACGATTCTTCGAGCGTTCCGAGTCCGCCTCTGAGATTTCAGGTTCTTGATTTCTCGCCACGAGACCGAACTATAGTCTCATTTCGTGAGTATCTCAACGACAGCATTCTGGACTTTGTCCGTCCTCGCCAGTGGCCCCCATCATGGCTACGGAATTCTCAAATCAATTAGTGAGCTTTCAAACGAAACGGTTGACGTGCGCGTCGGAGCCCTCTATCGCACGATCGATCGGCTTGAGAGCGACGGGCGTATCGAAGTCGATCACCGTGAAACGGTTGATGGTCGCGAGCGCACCTACTACCGACTCACGCCGAAGGGTCATTCAGAACTTGAGTCGAGCCTCCACGAAATGCAGATGATGACCGCAGTCGCCGAGACCAGACTCCGCAAAACCACCTTTGGCGAGTTCGGAATCCGGCCGACCACGATGGGGATCCTGTAATGAAAACTCGGCGGAGGCGCGCGCTCTTGCGTGTCTATTCACAATCATTCCGTTCTCGCTATGGCGACGAGATGCTTGACGCACTCGATGAGGAAGATTTCGGGAGAACTCGCACACAACGACTCGCGAATGACCTCGACTTCGCACGAAATGGCGCCGCCCAACGTTTCGGATCCGATGTTGTTGCCGACATTGAGGGGGGAATGCGCTGGGTCGGACTCATCGCGCTAGTGACATGTGTGATGTGGTCGACGGTCTCGCTCATTTCGTCGAATCAGTTAGTTGGACTATTTCCAATCAACCTGCGAATGGGACTTCTGTGGGTCGTCGTCCTCGCAGCTTCAATCGGCCGACTTCTCCTTCCGCGCCGTGGAGCGCACGTAGCCTGGTTCATCGGCCTGTTTGCTGTTGTCGGATCGACCTACCTCGCCTACAAACAACGCGAGGCGCTTCCCAGCGACCTCTACCTCGGAACGCCTGCGTATCTACTCCGCTGGCAGACCGCTGCCATCGCGCTGCTTTTCATTCTTGGCGCTGCAGCACCCATTGGGCTTCGACGCTCATCAATCGTGTCGACGTCATTAGGAATCCTCGGTGGGATTGGTCTTGCAATCCGGTTTTCCACCATCGGCGCATTCTCCCTAGCACCGCGGTTTTCCTACGACGCCGATGGCTACGTGTCGTACTCCTACACAGCGATCAACGTCCCCACGTTCGCCAATCTTGTTACTCGCGGAACTTTTGTTGATCTTGCACGAGTTGATCTCCTCCCGAACTTTGGGTGGTGGTGTCTTATTGGACTCATCGCCTTCGCCTCATTCGGGCTCTTTCGAACAAAAGCGGCCGTCGCTGCCATCGCGTTTGCAATCGTCGCGGTAGGTGCGGCGATTTTCTTCAATGCAATGGCGGGAATTCAGGCCACGGTGCGGTATCTCATTCCCACGATTGTCATCGCCGAGTCCACGATCATCCTCGTGACATCGTGGCGGCGACCAAAAGACGGACACAATGCAGATTCGGCGGGCACCGGTCAACTCAAGGCGAACCTGTAGTAGCGAGAGAACGATTCACCGAGCGTCGGATGTTCAGCGCAGAACTACGAGCTCGAGGTTCAAACCGTCCACTCGAGGACGACGAAATCGCCGAGCCCACCTGGTTCAAGCAATGCCTCGGCCTCGCCGATGCGGCTGCGGGCTCGAAGTGCAGCAACGTCGGGGGCGGATGCTTTCTCGGCCCAAACCTGACGACCTTCTTCGACCAGCTGCACAATGCCCAAACGTTCGAGAAACTGTCGTTGTGTCGTCAACACCGATGGCCGAGCAATAGTCCCAAGTTGGTCAACGGCAACGTCGGTGGTGATATCGCAGGTGCCGGGATCATCAAGCGGATGACCGCCGCGCTCTTGACCAGCAAATGTTCGTAGCCAACCCATTTCGGGACGCGCCGCTATCTCTGCGGTTGTTGCGCCATAGTCGATCGCAATCACGACGCCGCGATCGACTCGATCGATCGCCGCTGCAAGCCATTGTGTTGCATGTACCTGGAGCGGCATCCACTCCCCCGGTGCCGCTGATGACAACACCGACTCGAGCGGAGTGGGCACTTCAGTCGGGACAACGACGAACTCAAGACCATCTTCGGCATGGCCCACGTCGAGTCGTTCGAAGTTGCCTGCACCATCGTGGCGAACGATGTCGAAGGCCAGATTGTCCAGCAGTTCGTTGGCCAGAACAACACCGGTGATTCCGTAAGGTGCATTTGGACTCGACGCGAACTGCGGTCCAGGACCAACGCCGCGTACGAACGAGTCGACGCCAGCAGCGTCAAGATCACCGAGCCAGCCTTCGAGATGATCAGCGTGTGCGGCACGTTGTTCGGCAGAACGTTCCACCATTAGGTAGCGAAGTGCTCGCGCACATTCCGGTGCAGCAAACGCAATCGATCGAGCGAGCGTTCCCGGCCCTGCACCAAACTCAACGACAACAAATGTGTCGGGTGAGCCGAGGGCGAACCATTCCTCATCGAGTCGGCGAGCAAGCAACGCGCCGAACAGCGGTCCAACTTCGGGGCTCGTTAGGAAATCGCCACGGCGACCGGCACGACCATTGGTCGCGTAGAAACCAATCGACTCGTCATAAAGGGCAATGTCCATGTACTGCGCAAAGGACATCGTTGTTCCGACCGGGAACCGAGACCGGAACTGTTCGGTCATACGCGATTAACGCAGAAGCGAGAAGAGCGTGACCTGATCGGTGAAGTGCGTCAACGCTCCGGGGAAGACACCCCACACAAGCGTGACGGCCACCGTGATGATGAGGGCAAACGACAGTGATGCCGGCACCTTGATTGGCGTGCGATCTCCATCGGGAGCTTCGTCCATCCACATCACGCGAATGAGGCGGCCGTAGTAGCCGAACGCGATCACCGAGTTGAGGCCAACGATCACCGCGAGCACGTAGCCCGACGCCGTTCCGGCCGAGGCCAGAGAACTGAAGATCGAGAGCTTGGCGAACCAACCCGCCGCCGGCGGAATACCAGCCAGCGAGAACAGGAAGATCGTCATGCACACCGTGAGTACCGGGGCGTAGGAGAACAAGCCGCCGAAGCTCTTGATATCGGCCGAGCGCGTCTTACGAGCAACCGCCAGCACGACCGCAAAGGCACCAAGGTTCATACCGGCGTAGATGAGCAGGTACACAACGATTGAACGCAATGCTTCGCCGCCAGTACCGAGAGTCGCCCCCGCAACCGCAAGCGGAGCGAGGATGTACCCGGCCTGGGCGATACCTGAGTAGGCCAACATGCGCACGATGTTGGTCTGACGAAGAGCAATGAGATTGCCAACGGTCATCGAAAGTGCGGCGAGTGCCCACATGAGTGGTTCCCACACATCGTGGCGACCATAGAAACCGATGAAGAGCACGTTGAGGATTGCAACGAAACCTGCGGCCTTCGATGCAACCGCCAAGAACGAGGTAACCGGCGTCGGTGCACCTTCGTAGGTATCAGGTGCCCACTGATGGAACGGCACCGCAGACACTTTGAACGCAAAGCCGATGAGAACGAACACAATGCCGAGCGTGATGATTGGCTGGGAAGAGATGTACGAGCCGAGATCAGCACCGATGTTCACGAGCAACGTGGAGCCGGTGATGCCGAAGATAAGCGACATGCCGTAAAGCAGAATCGCCGAAGCGAAAACACCCATGAGGTAGTACTTCAAACCGGCTTCGTTGCTCTTCTGATCACGCTTCCGCCAGGCCGCCAACATGTAGGCCGGGATAGAAACGAGCTCGAGTGCGATGAAGATGCTGATGAGATCACGAGCAGATGCCATGATCATCATGCCGAGCACCGACGACAACAAGAGCGTGTAGTACTCGCCCTCGTAGTAGTCGCCTTCAGCGATGTAGTTCGTAGAAAGCAGGATCACGATGTACCCGGCGACAACGAAAAGCGCCTGCAGGATGAGCGCGTAGTTATCGACAACGAAACCGCCGCCGAACATCACACGGTCGACACCGTCGTAGGCAAGGGTGGCGATCGGGATCAGCGCAAGCAGCAAACCGATACCGGCGATCGATGACGACGCCCATCGTGAGCGCTCGCCAGTGAACGCGTCGAGCGCGATCAACACCACGATGGTCGCGGCCACGATGATTTCGGGCGCGAGAGCGTGATAGTCGACGCTAGGAGCGCTCCAGGCGAAGGTCAGCAACTGGGCGAGCAACGGATCAGCCTCCGAGCCCGTTCACGATCGCGATGGTGTGAGAAACCGCACCGTCGGTGACCTTGAAGATGATGTTGGGCATGAAACCAAGCACAACGATGAGGATGAGCATCGGGGTCCACGCCAACCATTCGGTGAACGTGACGTCGTGCAAGTGCGGATCGTCTTCGAATTCCTTCGACGGAACACCGAAGCCGACACGCTGATACATCCAGAGCAGGTAGGCGGCGGCGAGAACCGTGCCCACTGCAGCGATGACCATAAGCACACGGAAGAACGCAACGTTCAGACCAACACCTGGGTCGTAGGCCGACAAGATCGCAGGGAACTCTCCCCAGAATCCAGCAAGACCAGGAAGCCCAAGCGACGCCATGACGGCGAAGCCGAGGATCCAACCCATATGCGGCATCGACTTGAGCATGCCGCCCAGTCGTGAGATGTCGAGGGTGTGGTAGCGGTCCTTGGTCGAACCAGCGACGAAGAAGAGCATGCCGGTGATGAGACCGTGCGCCACCATTCCGAAAATTGCGGCCTGGAAACCAAAGGTGGTGAGCGTGGCAATACCGAGCATCACGAAGCCCATATGCGAAACCGAGGAGAACGCAATGAGGCGCTTCATGTCGGTCTGCGCCAAACAGCACAGCGCGCCGTAGATAATGCCGATCACCGCGAGCAGACCGATGAACGGTGCCCACTTTTCTGCGGCGCCCGGAAGAATCGGAATGGCGATGCGGATGAAGCCGTAGGTACCGAGCTTCAGGAGAACCGCAGCAAGGATGACCGAACCAACAGTCGGCGCCTGAGTATGTGCATCAGG
>CANGMY010000087.1 GCA_947455015.1 Microthrixaceae bacterium
CAGAAGCGTCGGTTCCCGGTTCAGGAGTCGTCGAAGTCATGGAGGAGAGTCTGCCCTGAAGAAGACTCGTTTTCAGGGACTCTCTTGAAAGATCTCAGGCCATTTCAGGCGTGAATTCGATCTCGACGCGGTCGTAGGCCCGAGTAAAGGTGGCTCCAAGAATCTTCGACTCGGCGCCTGGCTTCATTCTCCAGTCTGGGATTCGACGAAGAAGCTCCTCGAACATCACGCGAATCTCGATACGGGCGAGCGACGACCCCAAACAGAAATGAGTACCAAAGCCGAACGCGACGTGGTGGTTGTGTGACCGATTCACGTCGAACGCCTCTGGATCCTCGAACATCGCTTCGTCTCGATTGGCCGAGGCATACATCAGAAGGATCTGATCGCCCTTCTTGATGTCCTTGCCCCGGAACTTGAGATCTCGAGTCGCTGTTCGACGCATGTTGAGAATTGGCGTCACCCAACGAATGAATTCCTCGACGGCAGTCTGTCCAAGAATGCTCGGATCGTTCACCAATATCTCGCGCTGCTCTGGTCGCAAGGCAAGCTCTCGAATCACTGAGCCGATCACCGTACGAGTCGTCTCCGCTCCGCCGTCAAGAAGCAACAGACACTCGGTGATGATTTCGCCATCGGTCCAGAGTCGTCCGTCAACTTCGGTCGTCGCCCAAATCGAAATCAGATCGTCTTGCGGAGATTCACGACGTGCGTTGATTAATTCAATTGTCGCTCCAGAAAATTCCATGATTGCGTTCATCGAGAGTTCCGAAAATGGAGCGGTGGAACCGTCAGCAGGATTTTGTCCGGACTCATACATCGTCACTTCGGACCACTCACGAAGTTTTGGCCATAGTTCCCGTGGAAATCCGAGTTTGTCGCCGATCAAAATTGCGGGTAGCGGAGAAGCAAGAGATTCAATCGCCTCACACGCGCCATCGGCCGCGATGTCGTCGATTAACTCATTCACAATCGAGCGAATTTTTCCCTCGATTTGTTTGACCGCTCGAGGAGTGAATTGTCGAGCGACGAGCATCCGTTGTTGCTGGTGTTCTGGATCATCGCGGTTGATCATTGACGTGTCGTCACGCTGATCAGTTGCCGGTCGAGAACCATCGACAGACGTGAAGTCCTGCCAATTCTTTTCAATCTCGACGATGTCTTCGTAACGAGAGATACCCCACAACTTGTGGACCGGATCCCAGTGCACTGGGTCGTTCTCTCGGAGCCATCGATAGGCCGCCCAAGGGTCGACATAGAACTGTGGGTCGAGCAGATTGATGTACGGAGTCTCGGTGGCGGTCACGGCCCCTCCTCAGAGTTGTGCACTTCCTTCGGTGATTCTTGTCCACCGACAAGACCAGATGAACAACTTTTGATCCTGCGACGCGATCGTTCTCGCTACGCCAAGGAACTTCATGCTCGGCAACTCAGGAATATGCGCCGACCGAGGGTTCAGACGATGCGGCCGAAACCGGAGGGCGGGTTACCCGTCCACCAGTCAAGCGGCGTCACCGCAACACCATGAGCCGTGTGGAGGATCTGCCCGCCGCCGATGTAAATAGCCACGTGCTGCGAGCCCGAATGGCCGCCGCTTCCCTGCGGATCCCAGAAGACGAGGTCGCCAGGTTGAAGCTGCGACTGAGAGATGCGGACGGTGGCGTTGTACATGGCGCCGCTGTAATGCGGAAGTGAGATGCCCACCTGCTGGTAGGCCCACATCACGAAACCAGAGCAGTCGAAGACGGTAGGACCAGCAGCCGCCCAGACATATGCGGAGCCAATCTTCGTCATGCCTGCTGCGATTGCACCTGCCGCACCTTGACCGACTCGAGGAGCATTCGGATTCGGCGCTGTCGACGTCCCGCCGTCCCCACGTGCAGCGGCTGCCGCTGCACGGGCTGCAGCCGCTGCTGCTGCGATGCGTGCGTTTTCGGCGTCAACGAGAACTTTCAGTTCGCCCTGCACCTTGGCATTGATCGCTGCTTGCTGATTGGCAGCGTCGTCGGCGGCCTTCTTCAGCTGTTCGATCTCGGCAGCTTTGGTCGCTGACTGATCTTCGGCGGCCTTCAGACGGACTCCGTCTTCCTCGGCTTTTTGGCGTGCTGCATTCAGAGCATCGACAAGGTCCTGACGACTTCCAGAGATTGACTGGAGGTAGGAACGCTTTTGAACACCGGTGCTTGCATCGTTCGTAATGAGTGCGTCGAACTCAGGGCTGTCGTTGCCCGACTGGTAGGCGGCAACGGCGTAGTGGCGAAGGTCGTCACGACGCTCCTCGGCCTCTGCTGCGGTCTGTGCGGCGAGAACCTTGGCGGCCGTGACCTTTTCTTGGGCCAGCTGGAGTTCGTAGTTGGCCTGTTCGAACTGACCATCGAGTTCATGCTGACGATCTTGGAGCTGCGTGAGTTGCGCACCGATCCGAGCGGCTTCGGCCTTCTTATCGGCAAGCGGATCGGCACTGGCTGGCCCGATGACGATCGCACCAACCAACACGGCGACCGCAGCGCCAACGGCTACGACACCAAGACGCATCGAAGACCGGGAACGTTTCACGAATGACACCTTGCCACCCTTTGAGGCGCCTCGCGCGCATCCAACAGGGCTGGAAATGCCGAATTCTTCGGCAGGGATCGGGCCCCGACGCTGGGGCGATGCTCCGCAATCCATGTTGCAGAATCTTTACAGACCGCCCCTCCACCCGCAACGCGGACCCAAATTCCCCAGACATGGGAGCGGCCCTCCCCCGCGATCGCCTCGCGCGAGGCGATCGCGCCAGTCCGGTGCAACCGGGGTGCTCCCGAACCCATTTCCTCGGCGGAGCAAAACCCTCCAGAGGGCCTCTCAGTACGCTTCTGTCACGTCGGCGTTCGGCACCCTGGGGGACAGATGGCAAAGACGATTCTCGATGGCCTTTGGTTCACCGAGGGGCCCCGCTGGCATCAGGACCGACTTTGGTTCAGCGATATGCATGGCCATCGGGTTCTCTCCACCGACCTCCGAGGCGAAGTTCGCACCGAAATCGAGATGTTCGATGACGAGCCCAGTGGCCTCGGCTGGCTTCCTGATGAACGCTTACTCGTGGTTGCGATGGAAACACAGCAACTTCGGCGGGTTGACGCGGACGGAACGCTTGCCGTCCACGCGGACCTCTCCGCCGTGGCTCGCGGTTCGCTCAACGACATGATCAGTGCGTCTGACGGGATGGCCTATGTCGGTGACATGGGTAACCGAATCCAGGAAGGCGGCGATCGTCAACCTGGTCAAACCATTGCGGTTCGTCCTGATGGTTCGTGGTTCGTCGCGGCGGACGGGCTTGAATCCCCGAACGGCCACATACTTACGCCCGACGAAAGCGTGCTGCTCGTGGCCGAAAGCGCTGCAGCTCGGATCACCGCCTTCGACAGAGCAGAAGACGGCTCACTTTCCAATCGGCGTGTCTATGCCCATCTCCAACCTTCGCCGACGGGGCCGCCATTTGCTCCACCCGATGGCATCTGTCTGGATTCCGAAGGTGCGATCTGGGTCGCCGATCCAATCGGCGCCCGCGTCTTTCGGGCGTTGCCCAGCGGAACAACGACCGAGGAGTACCGGTTCGACGGACTCATTCCCGTCGCATGTGTTTTGGGCGGGCCTGATCGCCGCACTCTTTACATCTGTGCGGCTTCTGACTGGAAACGCGACGAGGTTCTCAAGGCCCCAACCGGTGCGATTTTGGCACTCGATGTCGAAATCCCCGGTGTGGGGCGCCCCTAACGACGCGCCTTGGCGCAGGTTCTCGACTCAGCGAATGTTTTCGCAATTCGGTTCAACCGCTTTCAACCGAACATTCGGATCATGCTTCCGGTCGAAGAAGTACCTCGTGAATCGTTCCGTCGAGATCGGTGAATCCAAGTTCACGTGCGAGCGCCGCTGAAGAAAACGGTTTTCCTGATCGTTCGGCAATATCGGCGCATCCATAGAGCGCAACGACAGCTCGACCAAGGAAGCGGGGTGATTCTGCACCCGAGAGGTCGAATCTTCCTTCGCCCGGAAGTTCAATGAAGACGTCGTCGCCGTCGGTCTGTGCACCGAGGTCGAGAAGTTCTGTGCGAACGAGGCCGGGCCACAACGACACAATCGAAACACCAGTGCCTTCGAGTTCGATCGCCATATCCGACGTCATCTTGTCGACCGCTGCTTTTCCGACTCCGTAGACAACGTTGTGTCCGTAACTCACAGCACCCGAAGATGAAACGTTAACGATGAGTCCACTCCGATTTTCGAGCATGAGCGGAGCGCCAAGAACACTCGAGACATAGTGAGAACGCGTACCGATATCGATGACCTGATCCCATGCTTCGATTGGGAGTTCCCAGAACTTCTTTCCGAGCCACGGAACAAGATCAGGAGCGGAATACACGTTGTTCACCAACACATCGAGCCGACCTTGTTCTGCGCGAACTCGATCGAAAACTGCAGCAACCTGTTGATCATTGTGATGGTCACATTCGACTGCGATTCCCTGACCGCCAAGCTCATCAATTTGCGCTGCAGTCTCGCCCACCGTTCCTGGGATTGGCCCGGCTTCAACCGTTCGACCAGTGACGTACACGGTGAATCCCGCCGCTCCGAGTTCAAGCGCGATTCCCTTCCCGATTCCGCGACTAGCTCCCGTAACGACGGCAACGCGACGTTCAGACACAGCACTCTCCCCTCAGGACCGGGCGCACATCAGACGCCCGTCGTATTCCCCCCGGAATACTCAATGGCGAGAGTGTACAGATGGCCGGATCTGCACTGCTTTTGCTCGTCGAGTTCGCCAGCATCCGCTGATGTCGTCTGGCTACCCTCGTCGCATGCCTGAGCAGCCGACGGTCCAATTCATCTCGCGAGAGCAACGCAGCGAATCCATTGCCGTCACGAGCCGAGCGTTTTGGCCGGACCCTTTGTTTGGGTTTTTCGCCCGCAGCCCAAAACAAGAGACCCGACTACTCCCGATCTTCCTCGGCGCACTCTTACGCGACTGCTTCAATCACGGCGAAGTCTGGGGAGCCCTTGAGAACGAACGTGTTGTTGGTTCTGCTTCGTGGCTTCCCCCCGGTGGCAGTCCGCGATCGAGATCTCGCGAATTGAAGATCTACGCAGCATGCGGTCGAGCGCTGCTCACGGGACGTAACCGAGTCACCGGCCTGAAACTTCTCAACGCAGTTGAAGATGAACACCCCTCACAACCTCATTGGTATCTGGCTCTACTCGGAGTCGATCCAAGCCTTCAAGGGCATGGGTACGGTCGAGCACTTCTGGAACCAGTGCTCACAAAATGCGACACAGCGATTGAACCCGCATACCTCGAGACACAGAAGCCAGAGAATCTCCCCTTCTACGAGCGGTTTGGCTTTCGAGTGCTGAAAGAAGTCAGTGTTCCCGGCAGCCCAACGGTCTGGTTGATGTGGCGCGAACCTGATCCATCGCGACTCGAAAACTGACAACGAAACCTCTCGGCATGACTTCACCGTGAGAGGATCACTGCGTGGAGGTTCAAACGTTTTGCAGAGTGTGCAATGCCATGTGCGGCCTAATTGTCACAGTCGAGAGCGAAACAATCACGAAAATCCGCGGCGACGATTCCCATGCACTTTCACGTGGCTACACCTGCCCGAAAGGCAGAGCGCTTGGCGTCGTGCATCACGACGAACGCAGGCTAAATGTTCCGCTCACCAGACCACATGAAGATCAGGAGCACGCTTCTTGGGCGTCGGTTCTTGACGATCTCTCCGATCGCATTGCGACGACACTGACTGAACACGGAGCCGAATCAGTCGCTCTGTACCTCGCGAGCGGTTCAGCGTTCGACACCGCAGGTCGCCGTGCCGCTGAACGATTCCTCACAATGATTGGATCGCACCAGAAGTACACCGCCACAACAATCGACACGCCGAGCAAGCCACTCGTTGCGGAAATTGTCGGCGGTTGGTCGGGCCTGACCCCAATTTGGGACCACGAGTCATCGAGACTCTTGCTTCTGTTCGGCAGCAACCCCGTCGTATCGCATGGCCACTCGAATGCACTACCCGATCCGGTCCGACGCTTGCGAGAGTTTCAGTCCAAGGGGAATTCGATCTGGGTCATCGATCCCCGTCGAACAGAAACATCTGCTCTCGCCGACCACCATGCACAACTCGCCCCGGGAACTGACTGGCTCGTTCTTGGATGGCTCGTTCGAGAACTCTTGGTGCGACACCCCGCTGCTGCCACCTTGAGCCAACGCACTACGGGTCATGAAGATCTCGTTCGCTCCGTCGCCGAAATCGACGACGTACTCGTCACCTCGCGGAGCCAACTTCCTCTTGAGACACTCGAATCGTTGCGTGATGCAATCTTGAATGCTGGACGAGTCAGCGCGCTCACGGGCACTGGGGTCTCGATGTCGGCGACTGCGAACATCACCGAGTACTTGCTGTGGGCGCTCCACATCGTCACCGATTCGTACGATCGTCCCGGCGGCATGTGGTTCAACC
>CANGMY010000088.1 GCA_947455015.1 Microthrixaceae bacterium
AGGACCGGATTACCGCGGCAAAACGTGACGAAATGATCGGCTCTGTGGTCGAAGTCCTCGTGGATAGTCCCGGAATCGGCCGAACCTGGCGTGAAGCCCCTGAAATCGATGGCGTCGTGATGGTCGCCCCCGAACTCGAACAGGGAAGTTTTGCGACCGTGACCATTGTCGACGCCCTTGGCCCCGACCTCATCGCCGCCGGTGCAGGCCCCGTCGAAGAGGCCGACTGATGAGCGATCCGTCTTACGGACCTTCGGCGATCGCAACGCCAGCGAACTACGTCACGATGCTGCGCATCCTGGTGTCGCCGCTTCTGTTTGCCATGATCAGCCACAAGCCAAGCGGCTGGTTGGTCTGGACGTTGTGGACTGCGCTCGCCCTCACCGACGGAGTCGATGGCTGGATCGCTCGGCGTCATGGCACGACCCGCAGCGGAGCATTTCTCGACCCGTTGGCCGACAAGGTCCTCGTACTCGGCGCGCTCTTTTCTCTCGTTGCTGTGGACCGCTTCCCGGTATGGCCTGTGGTGGTCATTGCGGTTCGCGAGGTCTTCATCAGCTTGTATCGGATGTGGTGGGGTCGCCGCGGTTTAGCAATGCCCGCCCGTAAATCAGCCAAGCTCAAGACGCTTGTGCAGTCATTGGCCGTTGGCGCGGTGCTCCTCCCGCTCACGACTGACTACATCTGGCTCGGCGACGGGTTGCTCTATTTCGCCACCTTCCTCGCTGTGTTGAGTGCGCTTCAGTACATATGGGATGGAAGTCGAGCAGCCACCACAATGGAGGCGCAGGTCAGCGATCCAACCTGAGTCGTTCTACGATCAGGCCCCATGGCTGATTCGTCCACGTCTGAAAGCCACGATCCACTGAAGCCGCCCGTCGGATTCTTGGAACTGTTTTTTGACCTCGTTTTTGTCGCCTCGACGATGGTGCTTTCCAACGAGTTTTCCCACGATCCATCGTGGTTACTCGCTGGACAATGCGCATTGATGTTTTCATTGCTTTGGTTGCTGTGGTTTCACATGACTGTGCTGATGAATGTTGAACGCCAAGACGACCTCGGTCAACGAGGCATTGTCTTCGCCCTGATGTTTGTCATTTTTGTGACAACGCTCGTCTTTGTTCAACGCGATGCCAGTATCGATCTCGTTGGGTTTGGCTACCTCGTTGCTGTTCTCCTCGTTGCCTTTGCCCATCAACGAGTGACGAAGTTGGCCGATCCGATCGGTGCGTGGGCCCGATCGCGTCGAAACCGGCTTCTTGCTGCGGGTGTCGTGATGATGTTTGCGGCCGTAATCCCCGATGCGCCCGATGCCGTCCTTTACGGCCTGACGATCATTTTGTTGGTCGTGCCGACATCACTCTCCGCCCAAGCAGGCCGACCCGTACCTGCAATTGATGCCCATCATCTTTCTGAACGCGCTGCGCTCCTCACTCTGGTGGTCATGGGTGAGTCATTAGTGAAGGCCGCGCTTGTCATTAGTTCCGGCTCAATCGTGTTGTTCGATGGGATCAGCCTTGTGGTGATGTTCGTGATCCTGTTCGGTTTGTATTCCACCTATTTCGACGATGTACCGAAAGCAGGTATTCGGCCCGGAGCATTAGCTGGCGAGCTTTGGTTACTTGCTCATCTCATCTTGCAACTTTCGATCGTGGTGCTCGCCATCGGTGTCTCGAAGTATCTCCAAGTGGGCGATGCAGGGATTCCCATGAAGGCCGTTGTGATCCTCATGATCGCGTACGTCGGAATTTTCGCTGGGCTTGCGTTCATTGGTTGTAACGATCAACGCGTCCCTCGCTTTTCAATGGTGGGCGTGCATCTCGGAACAGCGGTTCTCGCTGGCGTCGCCGGATGGTTGACCCTTGCGGTGATCTGGCTCGACCCAGGCGTCTACCTCCTTTTTCTTGCAGGGCTTTCAGCCGTCAATGCGTTGCTTTCGTGGAGGGTGCGACTCACGACCACCGTGGTTCGCGAGAGCGATGATTCCCACTCGGCTTCAATCGACCAGTCGTTACTAATAGATGCCCTGGAGGGCTCGTCATGAATTGCGAAGTTGTTGCTGTAGGCACGGAACTTCTGCTGGGCCAGATCGTCGACACCAATTCTTCTTGGATTGGTGAACAGCTCGCACTTGCCGGAATCGATTGCTTCTTGCAGGTAAAGGTCGGCGACAACTGGGACCGTATTCGAGACGCATTACAGATCGCGCTTGATCGCAGTGATGCGGTCATCGTCTGTGGTGGCCTCGGGCCAACCCAGGACGACATCACTCGTGACGTCATTGCCGAGGTCATGGGCGTGGAACTTGTTGAAGACCCCGAGGTCATCGAGAGACTGCACGAGATCTTCGGTTCTCGTGGCCGAAACATGCCGATGAACAACCTTCGTCAGGCGCAGGTGCCGGAAGGCGCAAGCCGTATTGCGCAAATGCCAGGCACGGCGCCTGGTCTCATGTGTCCGATCGGCGACAAAGTTATTTTCGCGGTTCCAGGCGTTCCTTATGAGATGAAGGAAATGGTTGAGGGCACGGTGATTCCGGAACTGCGTCGACGCGCCGGCGACACCGGGGTCATTCGAAGCCGCACGATTCGCACGTGGGGCCATAGCGAATCAGGGATTGCAGAAATGTTGGCCGATCGTCTCGATGAACTCGATCGCACCGGCACGGCCACGATCGCTTTCCTTGCGAGCGGTATTGAAGGACTCAAGGTTCGCGTTACGGCAAAGGCTGATACTGCAGAGCAAGCCGATGCAGTAGTTGCTGCAGAGATCGACGAGGTCGCGAAGATTCTCGCTGACTATGTCTTCACCACCGAAGACCAAACGATGGAAGAGGTTGTTCTCGACCTTCTCCGCGAACGTGGTCTTACGCTTGGTCTCGCCGAATCGCTCACCGGCGGATTGATTGCAAGCCGTTTGGTTTCGATCCCTGGTGCGAGCGATGTCTTACAAGGTTCGGTCGTGAGTTACGCGAGCGAAGTGAAGTTCGATGTGCTCGGCGTACCGGTTGGCCCGGTGGTGAGCGACGATGCGGTGCGCGCGATGAGCGAAGGCGCATGCCGAGTTCTGAACTCCGACGTTGGTATTGCCGTAACCGGTGTGGCTGGACCGGACGAACAAGAAGGCGTGCCGGTTGGGACAGTCTTCATGGCAACAACGCTCGACGGAGTTACGGAAACGTCCATGGCCAAGTTTCCGTTCAATCGTGAACAGTCGCGGCAGTTCACTGTTATTACGGTGCTCGACCACTTGCGTCGTCGTTTGTTGGCGCGTTAGTCGCGCTGTTCGTTAACTCTGCGCGGGTTTGAGATCGAGCGACGCAGAGTTCATGCAATAACGAAGACCGGTCGGACCGGGACCATCTTCAAAGACATGACCAAGGTGTGCGCCGCACGACGCGCACAATGCTTCAGTGCGGATCATTCCGTGTGAACTGTCGACTTTGGTTGCGACCGCGTCGTTTGTCATCGGATCGAAGAAACTCGGCCAACCGGTGCCGCTTTCGAACTTGGTGTCCGAGCTGAACAGTTGCGCATCGCACACGATGCAGTGATAGGTGCCGTCGTCGTGACAGTCCCAGTACTTGCCGGTGAAGGCGCGCTCGGTGGCGCTGCACTGGGTCACCTCGAACTGTTCGGCGCTGAGACGCTGACGCAGGGCCTCTTCGCGTTGTGCGGGATCGGAGGGCAGGGACTCGGTCATGGGAGGGCACCTTTCGCCTGAGCGGGAGAGTTCAGCGGCTGGAGCCTACCGGGAGGGCCCAAGAAAGGCTTGGGAGGGAGCCCAACGGGGGACAGGGATCGAGGGTCATTGACTGAACAGGTGTTCGAAGTTACAGTCTTGTCGTTCGAACACCGGGGGCCTGTCACACCCCCTCCGTAGGTTGCGATCCATCTCCACCGGGGCCTCGGCGCCAGTGGAGCCACCGGAGCTCCCGCTCAGGTGGACCGATCACCCATACGAGTCCCGGGCAGACCGGGGCCTCACACCCAGGAGAAGTAGACGATGGCAAAGGAATCGAACCGCCCGACGTTCCCGCAGGAACGCGACAAAGCACTCGACATGGCACTCGGCCAGATCGAGAAGCAGTTTGGTAAGGGCTCGGTCATGAAGATGGGCGAGAAGGGCACCATGCGGATCGAAACGATCCCCACCGGCGCTCTGGCCCTCGACCTCGCACTCGGCGTTGGCGGTCTGCCTCGCGGTCGTGTTGTCGAGATCTACGGCCCAGAGTCCTCAGGTAAGTCCACCCTCGCCATGCATGTTGTTGCTGAAGCACAGCGCAACGGCGGCATCTGCGCCTATGTCGATGCCGAACACGCCATGGACCCGGTGTATGCATCCGCCATCGGTGTCGACACCGACCAGCTGCTCATCTCACAGCCCGACACTGGCGAGCAGGCACTCGAGATCGTCGACATGCTCGTGCGCTCCGGTGCACTCGACGTCATCGTGATCGACTCGGTAGCGGCGCTTACGCCTCGTGCCGAAATCGAAGGCGAGATGGGCGACAGCCATGTTGGTCTGCAGGCCCGTCTTATGAGCCAGGCGCTACGCAAGCTCACGGCCAACCTCAATAAGTCCAACACCGTCTGCATCTTCATCAACCAGCTGCGCGAGAAGATCGGCGTCATGTTCGGCTCCCCCGAAACCACCCCAGGCGGCCGGGCGCTGAAGTTCTACTCCTCAGTGCGTCTCGACATTCGTCGCATCGAGTCCATCAAGGACGGCGTCGAGGTCGTGGGTAACCGCACTCGCGTCAAGGTCGTCAAGAACAAGGTGGCCCCGCCGTTCAAGCAGGCTGAGTTCGACATCATGTACGGCAAGGGTGTCAGCCGTGAAGGTTCGACCATCGATATCGGTGTCGATCTGGGCTTCGTAAAGAAGTCGGGTGCTTGGTACACCTACGAGGGCGAACAGCTCGGTCAGGGCCGTGAAAACGCCAAGACCTACCTGCTCGAGAATCCCGAGGTCATGGTGGAAATCACTGAGCGCATCCTCAGCAGTGTGGGTATCGGCGAAAACGCCGAGGTCCCCGAGGAAGCCGAGGACGTCATGAGCGCCGAGCACGACGTCCCGATTTCGCTCGACGACTGATTTCCCCGTCGTTCCTGCAGTTTCTGTCGTTCCTGCCATCCCGAACGGTCCCGAGGCGCCACTGGCCCTCGGGACCGTTCGCGTATCCCCGGTAGCCTGTCGCCGTGACTGATCAGCCCCGCAGCTACGCCATCCGCACCTATGGGTGTCAGATGAACGAGCACGATTCCGAACGTATCGCTGGGCTCCTCGAAGCCGATGGGCTGGTTCTTGCCGAGTCGGATGAAACCGCCGACGTCATGGTGTTCAACACCTGCTGCATCCGTGAGAACGCCGATAACAAGTTCTACGGGCATCTCGGTCGCTTCAAGAACATCAAAGAAGAACGCCCCGATATGGAAATCATCGTGAGCGGTTGCTTGGCGCAGAAAGATCGCGACGCCATCGCCGCTCGTGCCGGACACGTCGATGTTGTTGTTGGCACTCACAACGTGCACCGCGCGGTGGAGTTGCTGCACGAATCGCGACAGTCCGGACCCATCACCGAAATCTGGGACGAAGCGCTTGATGACGCCGCAACGTTCCCCTCGGCGCTCGCAGTGCGACGTGAAGTCGATTGGTCGGCCTGGGTCACTATCCAGGTTGGTTGCGACAACACCTGTGCCTACTGCATCGTTCCGGCCGTTCGCGGTCGCGAGATCAGTCGTCCGTTCGGCGAATTGCTGACCGAAGTTGAACGCCTTGCCAGCGATGGCGTCAGGGAAATCACGCTGCTCGGACAGAACGTGAACTCTTACGGACGCGACCTCACGAGCGCTCGCCGTGCGCTCGACCCTTCTGCCGACGACGCTGCCATCGTCGGGGCTCAGTGGCTTGAGGACCGTCGCGCCCGACCACTCTTTGCCGATCTCCTGACCGCGGTGAGCAACATCGACGGCATCGATCGAGTGCGATTCACGAGCCCGCATCCAAAAGATCTTCGTGAAGACACCATTGCGGCAATGGCATCGAACCCCTCGGTGTGTCCGCACCTCCATTTCCCATTGCAGTCAGGCAGCGATCGGGTGCTCGCGCTGATGCATCGCGGCTACACCGCCGAGCGTTACCTCGAAAAACTTGCTGCAGCCCGTGCCGGAATTGCCGACCTTGCGGTGACGACCGACATCATCGTTGGGTACCCGGGCGAAACCGAAGCCGATTTCGAACGCACACTCGAAGTCGCCGCTGCTGCGGAATACGACTCTGCATACACGTTCATCTTTTCACCACGCGAAGGAACCGAAGCGGCCGACATGGTCGATCAGTTCTGCGATCCAGTGGAAGTTGGCGATCGCTTTGAGCGATTGCGTGTCGTCGTTGAACGCTCTGCGCTTGCCAAGCACATGGCTCGCATCGGTCGCACCGAACACATGATTGTTGAAGGCCCGTCGAAGCG
>CANGMY010000089.1 GCA_947455015.1 Microthrixaceae bacterium
ATCGAGGCGTACGAAAGTCCAGTTGCCTTGGCGTCGGAAAGATCGACGTAGCCAATTGCTCCGGGGGTGTCCTTGATGATCTGAGCCACACCAGCGTTGCCCTTGCCAGCCTGAGCGGCGGGCCATGCGACGGTGTCGCCAGCAGCGATGGTGAAGTCGGTGGGATCAGCAGCGGCGAGGAACTTCGAGAAGTTGGAGGTCGTGCCTGAGCCATCGGAACGGACAGCAACCGTGATCTTGGTGCTCGGAAGCGTCACGCCTGAGTTGTCCGCAGCGATTGCCGGGTCATTCCAGGTGGTGATCTTGCCCATGAAGATCTGCGCAAGCGTGGTGGCGGAGAGGTTGATGCTCTTCACGCCTGAGAGGTTGTAGGAAACCGTGATGGGAGCCGCAACCGTCGGGAAGTAGAGGAACGGGCCCTTGAACGTGGCCTTGTCCGCATCGCTCACGAGGCTGTCGGAACCAGCCCAGTCGGAGGTGCCAGCGGCGAGATCCTTCTTGCCCTGACCCGAACCGACGGCGTTGTAGTTCACGGTCACTCCAGCGGCGACCTTTTTGAATCCAGCAATGGTCTCTTCGTAGAACGCCTTCGGGAAGGTTGCACCCGAGCCGTTGAGGGTTCCCGTAAGGGACTTGTAATCGAATTTCGACGCCGCACTGGTCGTGGTCGACGAGGAATCCGACGAGCTCTTGCCACAAGCGCCGGCAACAAGACCGACAGCGACGAGAACTGCGAGAAGCCAAGCAAGGCTCCGCTTAGATGAACGCAAGGTAACTCTCCCTGTAACAGATGATGGCGGCGAGCCCGATCGGACTGCCGAGAGGCACCGTAAGGAAGCAAAGTGAAGGGATCTGGCCCGTCAGGTGTACAGGAGGTGAACGGAAAGGGAAATCCTGCCATTATGCGATTCAGCGCAACCGGGCAGCAACTGCATCGAGCCGTTCACGCGTCGCCGAGTACCAAACCCAGACCCCACGCTTCTCGCGCTCAACAAGTCCAGCCTCGAAAAGGATTTTGAGGTGATGACTCACTGTTGGTTGAGATTTCCCAATTGGCGTGACGAGATCACAGGCGCAGACCTCACCATCGGGAGCGGAACTAATGATTGAGAGCAGCCGAAGTCTCACAGGATCGGACAGGGCAGCAAACACCGCGGCAAGTTCCTCGGCGTCGCGTTCGCTTAATGGGACATCGCGAGTGGTTCCGCAACACACCTTTGTGACGGAATTGGTTTTCGCGCTTTTCGCCGACATGCCACATCACCTCAAAATGGATATTGACAACTGTCAATATCCTAGCGATAGTACGTATCGACGGCTATCAATACGTTGAACATCCGAAAATGAGGAGCCCAATGGCCAGAGTCCAGCTTGCACTCAACGTGACTGACATCAACCAAGCGATCGCGTTCTATTCGAAAATGTTCAACACCGAACCCGCCAAGGTGCGCGAGGGCTACGCAAATTTCGCCATCGTCGATCCTCCCCTCAAGCTCGTGCTCATCGAGAATGCTGCGGATCAACGACTCAACCACCTCGGCATCGAGGTTGAGTCTACGGACGAGGTTGCTGAAGCGACGCAACGATTCGATGCAATCGGCTTCGCCACCGACGTTGAGGAACAGACGACGTGTTGTTACGCCACTCAAGACAAGGTTTGGGTTCGTGACCCCGACGATGCTCGGTGGGAGGTCTATACCGTGCTCTCCGATTCAGTTGTCTTCGGAAGCGCCCCGGTTGATGGAGGCGATGTGTGTTGCGCCACCACTCCCGCAATCGAATCTGTTTCACTCACGTCAAAGCCCGGTTGTTGTTGATGTCGCCGCTACTCCGCAAGTGCGCGGCCGAATTTCTCGGCTCCGCGTTTCTCATCGCCACGGTGATTGGTTCGGGCATCATGGCCACAAACCTCACCGACAACGTCGCCCTTCAATTGCTGTGCAACACCGGAGCAACTGCAGGCGCACTAGTTGCCCTCATCGCCGCATTCGGATCAGTTTCCGGCGCTCACTTCAACCCAGTGGTAACGATTGCTGACCGTGTATTCAAAGGAATGCCGACACGCGAGGTACTGCCCTACATCGCCTCTCAAATCCTCGGAATGGTTGCTGGCGTCATAGTTGCGAACCTCATGTTCGGCCTCGCTGCAATCAATCTCTCGACCAAGACACGCACGGGCGGCGGACTCTGGCTCGGCGAAATCGTGGCGACGCTTGGACTCCTCCTCGTGATCTTCGGCGTCGTTCGATCGGGAAAATCGACCCTCGCCCCATTTGTCGTTGCGGGTTACATCACCGCGGCCTACTTCTTCACCTCATCGACAAGTTTCGCTAATCCGGCCATCACTATTGGTCGCTCTCTTTCCAACTCCTTCGCTGGTATCGCCCCAAAATCGGCACCCGGCTTCATCATCGCCCAGTTCGTCGGTATGGCCCTTGCGCTCATCGCAATTCGTATCGTGTTTCCCGATGCTGATGAGTTTGCCGATGAACTGCTCATGTACCACGAGGAAGACAAGTGACAACAACCAACCCCACCGTGCTGTTTGTGTGCGTGCACAACGCCGGCCGATCGCAAATGGCTGCTGGCTTTCTCGACCATCTCGCCGGCGATCGCATAGAGGTGCTTTCCGCTGGAAGTGCGCCGGCGAACACGCTTAACCCCGCTGTCATCGAAGCCATGAGCGAGGTCGGCATCGACCTCGTTGAACGCGGCGCGCACCCAAAGATTCTCGATGCCGAAGTTGTTGAACGTTGCGATGTCGTCATCACGATGGGTTGTGGCGATAACTGCCCGTTCTTTCCGGGAGTTCGCTATCTCGACTGGGTACTCGAAGATCCCGCCGGCCAAGGCGTCGAAGCGGTGCGACCAATTCGCGACGAAATCGAACGACGAGTTCGCGAGCTCATCGCCGAACTCACTGCCTAACAGCGCGCTGTTTACTCGTCGTGTCCGAGCGAAAGAAACGCCGATAACACGTCGACATCGTGATCGTAGGTGAGGCGCTCCCCCGCTTCAATCGCACTCACCCACTCAAGCGCATCAACTTCGTCGTTCGCCTCAAACAAACCAGAGTTGATCTGCATCACCCAGTAGCGCACGATTTTCGAGCGGTCTTTGTGGTCGCGGTAGGTCACCGAGGGCAATTCGTCGCCCAGTTCGCAATCAAAACCGGTCTCTTCGAGCACCTCACGACGCGCAGTCTGTTCGTCCGTTTCGCCCGACTCGGCTTTACCCTTCGGAAAGGTCCAGTCGTCATAGCGAGGACGATGCACAATCACGATCTCTGGATCTGTGAGTGCACCCCGGTAGATCACGCCACCGGCGGCACGCACTTCGAACGACTCGTCGCCGCTCGCAATCTTCTTACGCTCCGCCATTCAGACTCAGACGCGACGTTCGAGAGCAATCGCCTCGAAGCGCTGATGTGTGTCGAACCGATCGGCTCCGAGAACTCGGCTCCAGGTTGTATCCGGCCCCAGCGCCCACGCGAGTCGATCATCTTCAAGATTGACCGCAAGGATCTCGTGCAGACGAGCCTGCAGCATTGGGTCTTCGACAGGCACAAGCGCTTCAACACGACGATCAAGGTTTCGAGGCATGAGATCGGCAGAACCGATGTAATACACAGGCCCACCATCGGCACCGTGTTTGAAGTAATAGATGCGTGAATGTTCGAGATAACGACCCACGATTGAGCGCACATGGATGTTCTCTGACAAGCCTGGAACGCTAGGCCGCAAGCAGCAAATACCGCGAACAATGAGATCGACACGGGTACCGGCCTGCGACGCGGCGTACAGCGAGTCGATAAGTGCGGCGTCCACAAGGCTGTTCATCTTGAGAACGATGTGACCATCAGGACCCAGCGCTGCTTCGTTCGCAATGAGTTCGGTGATTCCGGGACGAATCGTGGTCGGAGAAATCAAGAGCTTTGAAAATTCAGGATCGCGCGCAAAGCCAGTAAGCAGATTGAACAACTGCGTGAGGTCAGAACCAACCGCCGGGTCGGCGGTAAGGAGGCCCACGTCTTCATAGAGGCGCGCTGTCTTTGGGTTGTAGTTGCCGGTTCCGATATGGCAGTACCGACGAATGCCATCGTGCTCCTCACGCACCACAAGCGTGGTCTTGGTGTGGATCTTCAGGCCCATGAGCCCGTAGATCACGTGAACGCCAGCTTTTTCCAGTTCCTTCGCCCAACCGATGTTCTTCTTTTCGTCGAATCGAGCTTTCAGTTCGACAAGAGCGGCAACCTGCTTGCCGCGCTCAGCAGCACGAACGAGTGACTTAATAATCGAGGTGTCAGACGACGTGCGATACAGCGTGAGTTTGATCGCCAGAACAGCGGGATCGACCGAGGCCTGACGAATGAACTCTTCGACCGACGTTGAAAACGATTCGTACGGGTGATGCATCAGTACATCGCGATCGCGAATGACCGAAAACATGTCGACCGGTTCGTCAGGGTCGGTGCTCGACAACCGCGGCTGGGTAATCGGTGCCCACGGTTCATCTTTGAGATCGGGACGATCGAGGCTCATCAACCCAAAGAGGCCACCCAAATCGATTGGGCCTGAGAACGTGTAGATGTCTGCAGCATCGAGATCGAGTTCTTCGGTGAGAAGTTCGAGAATCTCTCGAGAAACATTTGCGTCGATCTCGAGCCGAACAGCGCGACCGAAACGACGTCGACGAAGTTCGAGTTCAATCGTTTCGAGAAGATCGTCGGCATCTTCTTCTTCCACCGTGAGGTCAGCATTACGAGTGACTCGAAACGCGTAATGCGTTCCTGGCTCCATACCCGGGAACAACACGTCGAGATGCGATGCGATGACCTGTTCCAGCGGGATGAAGCGCTCGCCGTCGGGCATGACCACAAAGCGCGGAAGAAGGTTCGGGACCTTGACGCGCGCAAAGCGATGCTCGCCCGTCACTGGGTCATTGACGACCACAGCAAGATTCAGCGAGAGGTCGGAAATGTACGGAAACGGATGGCCAGGATCGACGGCCAGCGGCGTAAGAACGGGGAAGATGCGCTCTTCGAACACCGTGTCGAGATAGGCACGGTCGTCGTCGTCGAGATCGTCGTACGAAGAGAAAACAATGCCGACACCGGCAAGTTCTGGAACAAGATCGTTGAGGAAGACGCCCTCTGCCGTCGCAACAAGTGCCGCAAGCCGCTCGCGGATTTCACGCAATTGCTGCGCAGCCGTTCGACCGTCGGCAGTTTGCTTGCCAAGACCGGCAGCGACCTGATCTTTCAAACCTGCAATGCGCACCTGAAAGAATTCATCGAGGTTCTGAGAAAAGATCGCAACGAACTTTGCTCGTTCGAGAAGTGGAACATCAGGGTTCGACGCAAGCGCAAGAACGCGCGCGTCGAAATCGAGCCATGAAAGTTCTCGGTTGATGAAGCGCTCGGGCGACGCCGCCAGTTCGGCGGGCGTGAGGTGCACCACCGGTCGTGACAGGCCGAGCGACATGTTCAGTCTTCCGGAATGCCGAGATCCCAGACGAGCGTGAGATTCTCACGCTCGGCATCACGAGCGACGCGTTCCTTGTTGCGACGGAACTGCGGGTCGTGCGGGGGAAGAAGAAGCAGGCGTGCCATGACGCGGTTGCGGAATTCGTCGACCAAGCCACGGACCTCGGAATCGCCTTGAACGTCCCAGTGCGGGGCGACTGGGCCGAGATAAATCACTCGGACATGGCCACGAGGCGGCTGTTCGGTTTCGATTTCGGTCATCGACATGGCGGCACGGCACTTTCGTCATCTGGGGCCAAGAGCGACCCTGCAAGGTGCGACAGCCTAGCGGCGACCCGCCGAGAGCCCCCAATGACGGTCCCCCTTGGGAAAAGGTTCATTTAAAGGAAACCAGAGGTTCTCCTTACCCCCGCTTTCGCCCCCCATCCGTACCTTCCGGGACATGGATACCCCAACCCCCTGGATGAATGACGGCAACTGCAAGGACCATCCCCCCTCCACCTTCTTCCCGAGCGATGGCGTCGGCGTTGAAGTGGCCAAGCGCATCTGCGCCACCTGCCCGGTAGCGGCCGAGTGCCTCAATTACGCCCTCGACAACCGCATCGACCACGGCGTGTGGGGCGGGACCTCCGAGCGGCAACGACGCCGGATGTTGAAGGGCCGACGCGAACCAATTCGCTTACTCACTGTCTGATCGCTTCAACCTGATCCACTCGTTGCACTGCCAACCACGACCTGCCCCATCCATCTCCACCTCCCGGAGACGGATGGGGCAGGATCGCGTTCGTGATCAATCGTGATTGAGTGCGTCATCAACATCAGCGAGGGCCGCGACATTGACCTTGTCGAGGAAATCGCGTTCGCCGCTGGCAGCGATCTTCTCGATGTGCACTGCGATGCCGACCACAATCGATCAGTCATCACCGTCGTCGGCGCCGCTGCTCCCCC
>CANGMY010000090.1 GCA_947455015.1 Microthrixaceae bacterium
GCGCGGCCGCGAATCGCACCGGGTACATCGGTGCCTGGGCTCCTGATCTGCCACGGCTTTCCCAACCTAAATCAAGGCGGAGCGCTTTCGGCTCGTTCGTTTCCAGAACTTGCTGAACGCATCGCCACCGAAATGGGTTGGATGGTGCTGGTCTTTAATTTCCGAGGCGCAGGCGATTCCGCTGGCAATTTCTCTTTGCACGGCTGGCGTGACGATCTCCTCGCCGCCGCGGCGTACCTGCGTACCGTGGAAGGTGTTCACGGTGTGTGGGCGGCTGGTTACGGAACGGGCGGTTCGCTTTCGATAGCGGCTGCGGCAATCGATCCTGAGATTCGCGGTGTCGCCGCGATGGGCTCACCTGCCGACTTCGACGATTGGGCGAATCACCCTCGGCTTTTGCTGCAACACGCGCGCGCAACCGGAATCATTCGCTCGTCAGCATTCCCTTCAAACTTTGATGAATGGGCGAAGGAAGTCCGCGATGTTCGTGCCGTTGCGGCGATTCGAACTGTTGCTCCTCGACCAGTGCTCATCATGCACGGCTCAGAAGACGAAACTGTTCCGGTCTACGACGCCCGAGTGCTGGCCGATGCGCATGGCAGCGCCGACCTTCGCATCATCGAAGGTGGGGCACACCAATTGCGTCACGATCCGCGGGCAGTAGCAGTTCTGCTTGGCTGGCTCGACAGGCAGCGTGCTGCGGCGGCCGCTGAACGCGCGAGTTGAATTAACTCAAGAGCGGGTTGGGTGCATCGGGATCGATGCCGTGATCAGAGATGGCAGACGCGACAACCGATGCATCGACAACCCCGTCGGCCGCGAGCGCTGACAGAACCGCGATCTCAATGTGCGCTGCATCAATTTCAAAGAAGCGGCGCAGCGCAGCACGAGTGTCGGAACGACCGAAACCATCGGTGCCGAGCGACACGAAACGCTTCGGCACATAGGGCGCAATCTGATCGGGAACAGCCTTCATGAAGTCGGTGACGGCAACGACGGGACCAGATGCAGCACCAAGTTGTTCGGTGACCTGCGCAGTGCGGGGCGTCTCGGTTGGGTGCAGTCGATTCCACCGCTCAACATCAAGAGCGTCTTCACGAAGTCGCTTGTACGAGGTTGCGCTCCAAAGTTCCACGCCAATTCCGCGAGCGGCGAGTGCGGCTTGGGCATCGCGAGCGCCTTGGTTCATCGTTCCGGAGAACACGATGGTTGCTTTCGCCTCGCAACCTTCGGGAGCATCGGCCCATTTATAGAGACCACTCATGATGTCGGTATCGGTGACGTGCGCAGGGCGAGCGGGCATGACCTGGTTCTCGTTGTACGCGGTCAGGTAATAGAAAACACTTTCGCCAGCGCCGTCTTGCCCGCCGTACATGCGGTGAAGACCGTTGTCGATGATGGCTGCGAGCTCGTAGGCAAACGCGGGGTCGTAGACCTGGCACGTGGGAACCGTTGAGGCAAGCACAAGACTGTGTCCGTCTTGATGCTGCAGACCTTCGCCAAGAAGTGTCGTGCGGCCAGCCGTCGCACCGATGATGAAGCCCTTTGATTGTGCGTCGGCTGCGGCCCATACAAGATCGCCGACGCGTTGGAAGCCAAACATCGAATACAGGGTGAAGAACGGAACCATCGGAACGCCGCGAGTTGCGTAACTGGTTCCGGCGGCGGTGAAACTCGCGAGCGAGCCCGCTTCGGTAATGCCCTCTTCAAGCAACTGTCCGCTCTTGGATTCCACATAGGAAATGAGCAGCTCATGGTCGACGGGCTCATAGAGCTGTCCCTGCGAGGCATAGATGCCGAGTTCGCGGAACAGAACTTCCATGCCAAACGTGCGGGCTTCGTCGGGAATAATCGGAACGACGCGCGGTCCAAAGTTTTCCGATCGGCACAGTCCGCGAAGCAAGCGTGTGAACGCCATCGTCGTAGAAACCGCTTGTGTGCCAGAACCCTGAGCGAATTCGGCATAGACCGAAGAATCGGGAAGTGTCAGTGGTCGGCGAATCTCGAGCGAACGACTCGGAACAAATCCATCAAGGGCCTCACGACGCTGCGCGAGGTACATGGCCTCGGGCGAGTCGGCCGGTGGTCGGTAGAACGGGGGATCCTCGGCATCAATTGCCGATTCGGGAATTTGATCAGTGAGTTGCAAGCGATCGCGGAATTCGAGGATCTCGGCGTGGCTCAATTTCTTAATTGAGTGTGTGGCGTTTCGGCCTTCAACGGTTGATCCAAGAGCCCAGCCCTTCACGGTCTTCGCGAGAATGACAGTTGGTGCCCCCTTCGTTTCCACCGCTGACTTATAGGCGGCGTAGACCTTCTTGTAGTCATGTCCGCCACGAGGAAGCGCGCGCAACTGATCATCGGAAAGATGCTCGACAAGTTTGCGCAAACGAGGATCGGGTCCGAAAAAGTGTTCGCGAATGTATGCGCCACTTTCGATGGCGTAGCGCTGCCATTCTCCATCGGGAGTTGAGTTCATCTTGGACAGCAAGACGCCGTCGACATCGCGAGCAAGCAGCTCGTCCCAGCCGGCGCCCCAGACGACCTTGATGACATTCCAGCCGGCGCCTCGGAAGACTGATTCAAGTTCCTGAATGATCTTGCCGTTTCCGCGCACCGGACCATCGAGCCGCTGCAAATTGCAGTTCACAACCCAAATGAGGTTGTCGAGCTGCTCACGAGCAGCGAGTGAAATCGACCCAAGTGTTTCGGGTTCGTCGGTTTCACCATCGCCGAGGAAACACCACACCTTCGTCGCGCTGGTGTCGTCGATCTGCCGGTTATAGAGGTACTTGCTGAATCGGGCTTGATAAATCGAATTGAGCGGACCGAGGCCCATTGACACTGTGGGGAATTCCCAGAACTCGGGCATAAGCCACGGATGCGGATAACTCGAGAGCCCGCCGCCACCGATTTCGCGACGGAACTTCGCCATCTCGCCTTCGCTGAGTCGGCCTTCGAGATAGGCACGCGCGTAAATTCCTGGCGCTGCGTGACCTTGGAGGTAGACGTGATCGCCGACGAGTGTTCCTTCACGTCCACGGAAGAAATGGTTGAAGCCGACCTCAAGCAACATTGCGGAAGACGCGTAGGAAGAAAGGTGTCCGCCAATTCCGTCGGCATTCTTGTTGGCATACACAACCGCCATTGCCGCGTTCCATCGCAAGTACTGGCGAATGCGCTTTTCGATTTCCTCATCGCCGGGAAACCATGGCTGCTCCTCGACAGGAATCGTGTTGATGTACGGCGTCGACACCTCAGCCGGTGTGCCGATCTGAAGTTCACGTGCGCGCTCGGTAAGCCGCGACACCAAGTAGCGAGCTCGAGTTTTTCCTGCGGTATTGATGACGGCGTCGAGAGAGTCGAGCCACTCAACCGTTTCTCCGGGGTCGGAGTCGGGAAGTTGGCTGACGAACTGGTCAAGGTCCACGATGCGCCTTTCAAAAATTGCGTTGCACCATGATGCCCACACTCAACTGGTTACCCGCAGGTAGGAACGTTGATTTTGTGTGAATCATGCATGTCGGTTGTTCGCTCTGACCTGTGGGACGCTGGAACGGTGACGACAGTCGTGTACACCGATGGTGCGTGCAGCGGTAACCCTGGCCCCGGCGGCTGGGCATGGGCACGCGTCGACGGCGGCTACGGCAGCGGGGGAGAAGCGCAGTCGACGAACCAGCGCATGGAGATCATGGCGGCGTTCGAGGCCGTGAAATCCCATCAGGGTCCGCTCGAGATTGTGAGCGACTCCACCTATGTCGTGCACTGTTTCCGTGATCGCTGGCACGATGGCTGGAAGCGTCGGGGCTGGAAGAACTCCCAACGTAAGCCGGTCGCGAACCGAGATCTTTGGGAGCCGTTCATCGACCTCGTCCTGAGTCGTGGCGACGTTACGTTCCGTTGGGTCAAAGGCCATTCGGGCGATCCGATGAATGACCTTGTTGACCGATTGGCGGTCGAGGCAGCCACGACGCAAATGGCTGCCGCTGGCTCTGCTCCTCCGACCAATCTCGGGCCTCCCGACACCTTTGGAACTGGGGAATCGGCGAAGGGAATCGTTGACTCGTCCCGGGCCTACCCCGATGACGAACAGCTTTCGCTCTTCTGATCTGACGATGTGGTCAGAAATGCGGTGCGGGGCTCCTGCTCCCCGTATTCTCTGCACCCATGGACATCAATGGAATCTCAGCAATCGTCACCGGTGGCGCTTCCGGCATCGGTGAAGCATGTGCACGTCAGCTCGCTGCTGGCGGCGCCAAGGTCGTCATCGCCGATCTCAACGACGAAAAGGGCAATGCGCTCGCTACCGAAATCGGTGGCGCGTTTGCACACGTCGATGTGTGCAGCTCCGACGACATCAAGGCCGCCATCGGCATGGCCGAGGAAATGGGTCCGCTTCGCGCCCTCGTGAACTCCGCCGGCATTGGTGCCGCGAGTCGCACAATTGGCAAGGACGGCTCGTACGACTCAGCATTCAACCTCGATTACTGGCGCAAGGTGATCGACATCAACCTCACTGGCACGTTCGACTGCATCCGTCTTGTGGCTACTGCCATGAGCCGCACTGAGCCGGTGTCGGCCGACGGTGAACGCGGTGCAATCGTCAACATGGCATCGGTTGCCGCGTTCGACGGTCAGATCGGCCAGGCCGCCTACTCGGCGTCAAAGGGTGCCGTTGTTGGCATGACCCTCCCGATCGCCCGCGACCTCGCAGTTGTTGGTATTCGTGTGAACACCGTTGCTCCTGGTCTCATCGACACGCCGATCTACGGCGAGGGTGAAGGCAGCGAAGCATTCAAGGCGAACCTCTCGAAGGACGTGCTCTTCCCGAAGCGTCTGGGTTACTCCAGTGAACTCGCCGCCATGGTGCTCGAGCTCGTCACGAACTCCTACATGAACGCTCAGACCATTCGAGTTGATGGCGGAGCACGTCTCGGTCCGAAGTGATCGGAACCAAATCTGGCGTAAGGACCCGGCTTTCGAGCCGGGTCCTTCGTTTTTGAGGGCCAACTGGCTACGATCGTACGCATGTTCGTAGTGGGGATCGACCCTGGGCTGACCCGGTGTGGGTATTGCGTGCTTGAAGTGCGCGATGGGGCATCACCGCGTGCTGTTGCGTTGGGCGTGATCCGCACGTCCCCATCCGACGAAGTGCACCTCCGGTTGGCCGAGCTTCAGTCTGAACTTCGCGCCTTGCTCGCCGAGTTTCCGGTCACGGCAATGGCAGTTGAACGGGTGCTGTTCCAGGTGAATGTGAGCACCGCAATGTCAGTTGGTCAGGCCAGTGGCATCGCCATGGTCGAAGCGGTCAACGCGGGTTGCGAGGTCGTCCAGTATTCGCCCAACGAGGTCAAGTCTGCAGTGGCTGGTTGGGGCAACGCCGACAAGGTGCAGATGCAGCAAATGGTGCAGACACTCCTTGGCCTTGCTCATCCACCACATCCGTTCGACGCCGCCGATGCTGCAGCTCTTGCGTTGTGCCACGTTGCAATGGCACCGATGCGTGCCGCTGCGAACCGAGCGGTGTCGAAAGCGGGCGCGAAATGATCGGCTCAGTGCGGGGCGCGTTGCTTGAACGTTTGCCATCGGGCGAGGTTCTCGTTGAAGTCTCTGGAATTGGTTATCGAGTCATCGTTGCGCCATCGACGGCAGCATCGCTTGGCGACACTGGTTCCGAGGTCTTCTTGCATACGCACCATCACCGCCGTGAAGATGCAGAAACGCTCTACGGATTCACCTCTTCCGAACAGCGGATGGTGTTCGAAGCGTTGTTGTCTGCTCATGGCGTTGGCCCGGCACTTGCTCTGGGAATTATGAGCGTGCATCCGCCAGCGTCACTGGTTCGAGTGCTCGCAAACGACGACATCGATGCGTTGTGTCTGGTTCCCGGGGTCGGAAAGAAAACCGCGGCACGGCTCCTCATTGAACTGAAATCGAAACTCGATATTCCTGGCCTCGATCTTGGAGCGACATCAGTATCGGCCGACGGACACCTGAGTGGTTCGTCGTCAATCGGCGATGTTCGCACTGCCCTTACCGAACTTGGCTACGGGCCAGATGAAGTTGCCGAAGCCGTCAAGGAACTTCCAGATTCCAACGACACGGCCGAATTGCTGCGTCTTGCTCTGCAACGATTGGCCGCCTGATGCGCGACGAACTCCTTTCGCCCGAACCCACACCAGACGATGTCGAACCGGTGCTCAATGATCGGCCCTCGGGTGCTGACCTCATCGGCGAAGAAGGCGGATTACGACCGCGTCACCTCGACGACTTTGTTGGTCAGCGTGAGCTGAAAGAGCACCTCGGCATCATCCTCGAAGCCGCTCGTCGACGCGAGCAAGCCGTCGAC
>CANGMY010000091.1 GCA_947455015.1 Microthrixaceae bacterium
GCCACCGGCGCCAAGCAGAAGAACCTTCGAATCAAGAAGTTTCATCTGACCTTCTTCGCCCACCTCGGGAAGAAGAAGATGACGCTGATAGCGATTGCGCTGTTCAGGACTCAATGTGCGAGGCGCCGACCAATCACGCCCTTGGTCCTTCCATGCGTTGAAGCCGCCATTCATTGAAAGGACATCGGTGTAGCCAAGTTCGCCAAGCGTCTTTGCTGCGAACGCAGAGCGCACGCCGCCGGCGCAGAAGACCACAACCTTGGAGTCACGGTCGGGGATGCGGCTTTCGACCTGTGCTTCGAGGTGGCCACGAGGGATGAAGATCGCGTTCGGGATGGCACCCTGCTCGAACTCGTCGGGCTCCCGAACGTCGAGGAACACCGTGGCCGGTTCAGCACGCAGTGCTTCGGCCTCGGCCGGTTCGATCTCGGTGATCTGGCTCTTGGTCTGCGAGAGGAGGTCTCGGAAGGTGGCCATGGTCTGCCTCTAGTGCTCGGGGGATCGGGCGAATTGCTCGCTCGGGAGGAAAACCCTACCGATTAGGTCGGCTTTCTGCCACCCCCGGCGATTCACCTAGAGAATTGCCGGGAGAATCTCCGATGCCGATCCCTGGACGACCACCGTCGCCTGTGGGTCGAACGGCGTCGTCTGGGCGTTCACGATGACCACCGCTCGCCCCGCCTCCAAAGCGATCGGCACCATCGCGGCGATCGGGTACACCGAGAGACTGGTACCAACGGCGAGAAGAACATCGGCCTCGGTTGCAGCGATTTCGGCGCGCATCAGATCGGCGGCAACGAGTGACTGGCCAAACATGATCGTCGCCGATTTCACGATTCCGCCGCAGAAAAGACACGACGGGTCGGGCTCCCCCGCTCGCACACGCTCAAGTGCTTCGTCCATCGGACCGCGCGCTCCGCAATCGACACATTCCCATCGATGCACCGTGCCGTGAATCTCCACCACGCGGTCGGGTGAACTACCGGCAATGACATGGAGACCGTCGATGTTCTGCGTTACCAACGTGTGGAGACGACCCGAACGTTCGAGTTCCACGAGCGCCCGATGTCCGTCATTCGGCGAAGCGGTGAACATGTCAGATTCGAGCCTGATCTTCCATGCGTCTCGTCGTACCTGAGGGTCGGCCAAGTAATGCTGGATCGTCGATCGTTTTTCGGCCTCGGGGTTCCGGGTCCACACTCCATTGGGACCGCGAAAGTCGGGAATACCCGAATCAGTACTGATCCCCGCCCCGGTGAGCACAGCAACAGAGGAAGCATCGTGCAGCACGCGACGAGCAGCCTCGAGCGTTTGCGGGTCGATCTCGTCTGCAGTGCCAGCCATGGCTCAATTGTGGCCCACAACAAACATGGGGAAGAGAGCCAAGGCGGGAAAACGGACTGGAGTAGCCTGCCGTTCAATGCAGGACAGAGCCGACAATCGCAACAAAGTGCTCATCATCATTCCCGCGTTCAATGAACACGAGACCCTTCCGTCGACCCTTGCCGAATTACAACGCACTGTGCCCGACTACGACGTGGTCGTTGTCGATGACGGCTCGAAAGACGACACCGCCGACCTCGCCGAAGCGAATGGCGTCCTCTGTCTTCGCCTTCCCTTCAACCTCGGCATCGGTGGAGCGCTTCGCACGGGTTTCCGATTCGCTGTTGAGCGAGGTTACGGAAGGGCGATTCAGTTCGATGCCGACGGCCAGCACGACGCATCGCAGATTGCCACGATCTTGGCGCCCCTTGATGATGGCGCCGACATGGTGATCGGTTCCCGATTCGCTGGCGTCGGCGAATACCACGTCGGTCGTAGTCGCGGTTTCGCCATGGGAATCCTGCGGTGGTCCATCGAGCATCTTGCCGGCCAGAAGTTCACCGACACATCGTCGGGATTTCGTTCATTTGATTCCGACATGCTTGCGATGTTCGCGACCGACTACCCGATCGAATACATGGACTCCGCCGAGGCGCTCGTTCTTGCTTGCCGAGCCGGCTTCGATGTTCGCGAAGTCCCCGTCACAATGCGTGAACGTGCCGGTGGTCAGGCCTCGAATCGACGCTTCCGGCTCGTGTACCACTACCTGCGTGTGCTCGTCTCTCTGGCGAACACACCCCGCCGCACGCGCGCTCCAAAGGCAGCAACGTCATGAGCCTTCGAGCACACATCGCGCTTGCCATCCTCGTCGCGCTCGCCATCGTCGGCATCGTCGTTCTCGTCCGTCGTCGTCACCTGAAGGCCAAGTATTCGCTGCTATGGCTCAGCCTCGGTGCGGTCATGGTTGTCATTGCTGCCGTTCCTGGTCTTCTCGACTGGACGGCTGAACGCCTTGGCATTTGGTATCAGCCCACCTTGCTCATTCTTCTCGGGCTCGCTCTCCTACTGCTCATCGTCGTGCACTTTTCTTATGAGCTCACCCGATCAGAAAACCGCACTCGAGAACTCGCCGAACAGCTCACGCTTCTGCGGCTGCGCGTGACCGAGCTTCAGCAATCGATCGATGCAGCAGCCGACGGCGAAACCGGAAGCGACTCCGCGTCGCCCTAAGTCGGCCACCTACGGAAGCACTCGACAAACGGTCCGTTTGGCCCGTTGACCTTTACGCGCCCTGCGACGACAGTCACCGAAACATCACGAAAGGTCGTGATGTGTAGCGACATTCTCAGGAGGAGCCGTGACCATCATCAGCGATCCCGTCCAACCGGCAGTAACACTCGCCGTCGAAACCTGGTCAGACCCTGTCATTGATCAGCTCGGTCACGATCCCCGGTCTGCCTATGTCGAGAAGTTTTGGCTGCCAATTCTTGGGCCATCCTCGGTGTGGCTTCTTCGCCGACTTGCCGACGGACTCGACCACAACCCCGAAGGCTTCGAGATTGATCTCGTCGATACCGCACGGTCGCTGGGCGTGGGTATGCGCGGTGGACGCAACGCGCCACTGATGCGCACCTTCGACCGTTGCTGCCGATTTGGAGCTGCCCGTATGCACGGCACGACATCGATTTCCGTTCGACGACGCCTTGCTCCACTCACTCGAGCACAAACCGAGCGACTCCCCATTTCGTTGCAGGCCGAACACGACCAGTGGTTACGTCGACCGCGCACCTCACCCTCTTTCGAACAGATGCAAACACGCGCGCGTTCTCTCGCGCTTTCGATGATTCAACTTGGCGAAGACCACCAGAGTGTCGAACGACAACTACATCGGTGGCGATTCCACCCAGCAATCGCGCACAATGCGCTTCGATGGGCACTTGCCCACAATCCACACCAAGAGCCGCTACAAACAATGTCGCCGAAGCGAGATCGAGTTAGCGGCGACGCGGCGTAAAGGTTCGGGCCAACTCAAGCAATGTGCGCACGCCGTAACCCGTGCCGCCCTTTGTTGTTTCGGCATCGTCGGCTTCGGACCATGCAGTGCCTGCGATGTCGATATGCGCCCACGGGATGTTCTCGCCGACAAATTCCTGCAGGAACAGACCAGCAGTGATCGTGCCGCCACCGCGAGACTTCGAAATATTGCGCAGATCGGCGACATCGGAGTCGATGAACGGTCGGTAATCGGCGGGCAGCGGAAGTGCCCACATGCGTTCACCCGCCGACTCGGCGGCGGACTCGACGTCGTCGAGCCAGGCGTCGTTGTTCGACATCACCGCTGCAATACGACCGCCGAGTGCGATTTCGACCGCACCGGTGAGTGTTGCAAGATCGACGATCGCGTCGGGCGCGTCTTCAGTGGCAAGCGACAACGCGTCGGCAAGGATGAGGCGGCCTTCAGCGTCGGTGTTGAGCACTTCAACCGTCGTGCCGTTTCGAATCGTGAGCACATCGCCAGGTCGAGTTGCATCGCCGTTACTCATGTTGTCGGTCATGGGCATGTAGCCGACGACCTTGCACGTGGGAGCAACTGCTCGAATCGCAGCGAAACACCCAAGGACCGCAGCAGCACCGCCCATGTCCATCTTCATCGTCATCATGCCCTCGCCGGTCTTAATCGAAAGACCGCCGGAATCGAACGTGATGCCTTTACCGACGAGCGCAAGTGTTCCCTTAGGAGCGCGAGGCGTGTACGTGAGCTTCACAAATCGGGGTTCATGAGTGGACCCGCGATTGACACCGAGAAGGCCACCCAATTTCTGACGGCGGATCTGGGCAAGGTTGAGAACTTCGATCGTCAGTCGCTCACGGCGGGCGAGCTTGACTGCTTCTTGTGCGAGCGCCGCAGGAGTGAGGTCGCCGCCAGGACGATTCACAAGATCGCGAGCGAAATTCTGTGCATCGCCGATCTTCAGACCTTGAGCAAAGGCGTCAGTCGCAGGCTTTCCAGTCACGCCAGCGACAGTGACCGCGGTGAGAGCGACGGGCTTGGGGTCGGACCGATACTCAGTGAAACGGTACGAACCGAGGACTAGCCCTTCAGCGAGGGCACGAACCCCGCTCGCCATTTCCGCGGCGCTACGACCTTCGATGAGGTCGAGTACATCAATACCAACTCGCTTCGAACGAGAACCAGCGCGCACGGCTTGCGCCCCGAGGCGTCGTAGTCGATTGTCGTCAATCGACTTCGACGAACCAACGCCAATAGCGATCACCGATCGACCAGCCGCATCAGAAACGAAAGCGACCTGATCGGCTGCGCCTGTGAAACCCTGAGCGCTCAATGCTGCAGCGGGAAGTTTGCGCGCTTTGAGTGCACGATCAGAACATTTGTCGGATGCGATTGCCACAACGGCAACATCGACAGCAGCCGGAAGTGATCGAGCGGGAGAAATCTTCAGCGACATGGTGACCTCACGGTTGAGAATCGAAAAATGAATGAACTACGGCTGCACGGACCGAGTCGGCAACGATGTGCCTTCCTGCCAACGAGCGAGTGTCCACAGCAAATCTGAAAGACGATTCAGATAAGGAACGACCGCACTTCCAGGACCAGCAGCCGCGAGGCTGTCGCGCTCGGCACGGCGAGCAACAGTGCGGGCAACATCAAGCAGTGCACCAATTCGGTTCTGGCCAGGAACGACGAATTCGGTGGGCGGATCGAACTTCGCGCTGGTCGCGTCGATGAGTTCTTCGAGATGGGTGATCATGTCGTCGGTCACCAATGTGGCGCCTGCAGTGAGCTTGTCGCGACTACCAGGATCGGCAGCCAACTCGCCCATGAGCACCCATAGGTCTCGTTCGAGGTGCACGAGGATGTCTCCCAATTCTGCATCGGACTCCGCTCGAGCGAGTCCGATGAACGACTGAAGTTCATCGACCGTGCCGTACGCCGTGGGCGCTGCGGAATCTTTTGCCACTCGACCTCCGTAGAGGAGTCCTGTGGTGCCGTCATCGCCTTTGCGCGTGTAGATCTTCACGTCGTTGAGCCTAGAGGCCGCAAGGTGCACAACACGCCTCCAACATCGGATTCGAACGCCTCTCTGCTACCGTGTGAGAGCCGAAGCTGACCTGATGGGTAGGGCAAGATGCCCCGGCTTGCGGCGAGATCACATCCGATCCTCGTTCCGCGCCCGGACCATCGCCAGGAGATCCACGGTGAGCACTTTTCTTGAAGCAATCCATGAACGTGTCGTCATTTTCGACGGCGGCATGGGTACGTGTATTCAGACCAGCGGGGTAACCGCCGACGACTTTGGTGGCCCCGATCTCGAGGGCTGCAACGAACTTCTCGTCGTGACCCGACCCGACGTGATTGCTGACGTGCATGCCCGCTACCTCGAGGTGGGCTGCGATGTCATCGAAACCGACACCTTTGGCGCTTTCGCCATCCCATTGGGCGAATATGACATCGCTGATCGTGTTCACGAACTCAATGTGGCCGCCGCCCGCCTCGCTCGTGGCGTAGCAAACGATTTCTCCACCCCAGATCGCCCCCGATGGGTTGCCGGTTCGATCGGGCCAGGCACCCGCTTTCCGTCACTTGGGCAAATCCGTTACGCCGAGCTCCGAGATCACTACGAAGCCCAAAGTCGGGCGTTGATCGAGGGCGGCGTTGATCTACTCATCATCGAAACGATGTTCGACCTTCTCACAGTGAAGGCGGCCATGAACGGTGCCCGTCGCGCCATGCGTGCCGAAGGCAAAGAACTTCCACTTCAGGTGCAGGTCACGATGGAACTCACCGGCCGAATGCTGCCGGGCACGGAAATCGCTGCAGCACTTGCGGCCATCGATCCGCTTCATCCCGATGTCATCGGCATCAACTGTGCAACTGGTCCCGTGGAAATGGGCGAGCATCTTCGCCATCTCGCCGCTCACGCCCGCATGCCCATTTCTTGCATTCCCAACGCCGGTCTTCCCAGCGTGGTCGACGGACACATGCATTACGACCTCTCCCCCGA
>CANGMY010000092.1 GCA_947455015.1 Microthrixaceae bacterium
TGGGCGATCGTGCTCGACGTGAATCTCACCGGCGTGTGGCGCACGGTGAAGGCAGGCCTGCCCGCAATGATCGAAGCCGGCAACGGCGGCGCAATCACGTTCATTAGTTCCGCCGCCGGCCTTCGTGGCTATTCCTATCTCGGTCACTACGCCGCAACGAAGCACGGCCTCGTCGGCCTCATGCGTTCACTCACTCTCGAGGTTGGTCAATACGACATTCGCGTCAACACCATTCACCCCGGCGCGGTCGACACCGTGATGGGTCATGATCCCGATGTGCAGCGCATCATCGCCGAGGACCCGCGCACCACTGGCGCCTACACCGGACAACGCCCGCTCGACGGTGGCGCGCAAAAGGTTGACGATATTTCCAACGCGCTGCTGTGGATCAGTTCCGACGAAGCACGCATGGTTACCGGCATCACGTTGCCCATCGATGCCGGCGCAGCGATGCGCTGAGAGGATTTCACTATGACTGTTCGACTCCCCCGCCAAAAGCCCTTCCGATTCAGCATTCAGGCCAGCGAACCACCAGGCGGTTTCACCGGTAGTGCTGACGACGGCGACCGTTGGCGCGCGCTAGCTCGTCAGATCGAATCACTCGGCTACGACTCACTCACCATTGCCGATCATCTCGATTCGCAGTTCGCGATTACTCCTGCACTTGTTTCTGCCGCTGAAGCAACATCAACGCTGAAGATCGGCACCTTGGTGTGGTGCAACGACTATCGCCACCCAGTGATTCTCGCCAAGGAAGCAGCGACGATCGACCTGTTAAGTGGCGGCCGTCTTGAATTCGGCATTGGCGCCGGTTGGATGACCACCGACTACGAACAGTCCGGCATCCCACTCGATCGACCTGGCATTCGCATTGATCGCATGGACGAAGCCATCACTGTCATTAAGGGTTTGTTTGCGAACGGTCCCGTCGACTTTCACGGTACGTACTACGACATCACCGGGCACGAAGGAACACCGAAGCCTCTGCAGCCCAAGGTTCCGTTCCTTATCGGCGGCGGCGGCAAGAAGGTGCTGAGCATCGCTGCACGCGAAGCCGACATCATCGGCATCAACGTTGCACTTACCGCTGGTGTCATCGACGCGTCGGCGGGCCCTAATGCAACTGCTGAAGCGACCGAAGAAAAACTGCAGTGGATTGCCGATGCCGCTGGCGATCGTTACGACGACCTTGAACTGCAAACTCGCGTGCATCTCGCAGTCGTGACTGACGATCGTGAGGGTTTCGCTGAAATGGTTGCGCCCGCGCTTGGGCTTACTGGCCCGCAAGCTCTCGAGTCACCGCACGCGTTGGCCGGCACGGTTGACCAGTTGTGCGAAACGATCATCGAACGTCGCGAACGCTGGGGCCTGTCGTACATCACTGTTGGCGCCGACGCAGTCGAATCGTTTGCTCCGATTGTTGCGAGGCTCGCCGGTACCTGATTATTCCCACTCAATGGTGCCGGGGGGCTTCGACGTGATGTCGTAGGCCACCCGATTGATGCCGGGAACCTCGTTGATGATTCGCGAGGACATGCGCTCGAGCAAGTCGTAGGGAAGGCGAGCCCAGTCGGCAGTCATTGCGTCTTCGCTGGTGACGGCGCGGATAATGGCCGGGAACCCATAGGTGCGTTCGTCACCCATGACACCAACCGAACGAATGTCGGGGAGCACGGCAAACGCTTGCCAAATTTCGCGTTCGAGACCGGCAGCCTTCACTTCTTCACGCACAATTGCGTCGGCCTTTTGCAGCATCTCGACTTTGTCGGGAGTGACCTCGCCGATAATGCGCACACCGAGGCCGGGACCAGGGAATGGCTGACGCCACACGATTTCATCGGGAAGACCAAGTTCGGTGCCGACCTTGCGCACCTCGTCCTTAAACAACGCGCGCAATGGCTCGACAAGTTCGAAGTCCATATCGTCGGGAAGACCGCCGACGTTGTGATGGCTTTTGATCTTCGCGGCGTCTTTGGTGCCCGATTCGATGACATCGGGATACAGCGTTCCCTGCACAAGGAACTTGGCGTCCTCAAGACCGCCCTTTGCGTCTTCAAAAACTCGGATGAAAAGTTCGCCAATTGCTTTGCGCTTTTCTTCCGGGTCGGTGATGCCAGCGAGGCGCTCGAAAAACCGGTCGCCCGCACGAACGTGAATCAGCTCAATGCCCTGATGGCGTTGGAAGGTTTCGACAACCTGTTCACCTTCACCAAGACGCATGAGGCCGGTGTCGACAAACACACATGTGAGCTGCGAGCCAATCGCTTTGTGAACCAGCGCAGCGGCAACAGCGGAATCGACGCCACCAGATAAACCACAGATGGCCCGCCCAGTTCCGACCTGCGCTCGAATGAGTTCGACCTGCGTGTCGATGATCGATGACATCGTCCACGACGGAGCAAGGCCGCAACCGTCGTACAAGAAATGCTCGAGCAGTTCCTGGCCGTGCGGCGTGTGCACGACCTCGGGATGGAACTGAACGCCGTAGCGGCGGTTCTTCACATCTTCATAAGCCGCTGCGGGCGTTTCTGGTGTTGACGCCGTGACCGTTGCGCCAACAGGCGGAACGGTGATGGTGTCGAAGTGGCTCATCCAGACCGACTGCGTGCGGGGCTGTGCACCACTGAACAGCACATCGTCAGCCACAACAGTGAGTTCGGTGCGTCCGTATTCACCGCGATCGGTACGTGATACCTCGCCACCCAAATCACGGGCGAGTAACTGCGCGCCGTAACAGATCCCCAGGATCGGAACTCCGAGTTCGTACACGCCTTGGTCAATGGAAGGAGCGCCATCGACGTGCACCGAAGCAGGACCACCCGAGAAGATGATGCCAGCGGGATTCTTCGCAGCGATCTCTGCAGCCGTCAGATTGTGGCCAATAATTTCTGAGAACACATGCGCTTCACGCACGCGACGCGCAATGAGTTGTGCGTACTGCGCGCCGAAATCGACGACAAGGACGGGGCCTACCGTCGATTCAGTGTTCAAGATCAGTGACCCATTCCGACGCCCTGCGCTTTCTGCAGGACCTTTCCTTCGGTCTGCAGTGCAGGAGCAACCATAACTTCAGCCTTTTGGAATTCCTTGACTGTTTGATAGCCACACGTTGCCATTGACGTACGAAGGGCGCCGAAGAGATTCATACGGCCATCGTTTTCGTTTGCAGGACCAACGAGAATTTCTTCAAGCGTTCCGCGAGTTGTGGTCTTGACGCGTGCACCGCGAGGGAGCGTGGGATGGAACGTGGCCATGCCCCAGTGATAACCGCGGCCCGGAGCTTCAGACGCTGCGGCAAGCGGCGAACCGATCATGACAGCGTCGGCGCCGCACACGATGGCCTTGGCGATGTCGCCGCCGGTTCCCATGCCGCCGTCAGCGATGACCTGGCAGTAGACGCCAGTTTCATCGAGATGACGCATGCGGGCCGCGCGCGCATCGGCGATTGCCGTTGCCTGCGGAACACCAAGACCAAGCACTGCACGAGTGGTGCATGCATGGCCCGGTCCGACACCAACAAGAACGCCAGCGGCACCAGTACGCATGAGATGCAGAGCTGCTTGGTAGGAAGCACAGCCGCCGACAATCACGGGGATGTCGATTTCACGAACGAACTTCTTCAGGTTGAGTGGTTCGACGGTTTTTGAAACATGCTCAGCGGAAACGACGGTGCCCTGAATGACGAGAAGATCAAGTTCCGCTTCGAGAATTGCCTTGGACAATGACTCGGTGCGCTGCGGAGTCACCGACGCACATGAGGTAACGCCGGCTGCATTGATTTCGCGAATGCGCTGCGTGACGAGCTCGGGCTTGATGGGTTCCATGTAGATCTGCTGCATGCGAGCAGTGGCCTTCTCGACATCGAGCTTGCTGATTTCCTCGAGTAACGATTCGGGATCTTCGTAACGAGTCCACAAGCCTTCGAGGTTCAGCACGCCGACGCCACCAAGTCGACCAATTTCAATCGCGGTTGCGGGGCTTACGACACCGTCCATCGCCGACGCCATGAGCGGAAGCTGGAACTTGAAGGCATCGATCTCCCATGTGATGTCGACGTCTTCAGGATCTCGTGTACGACGGCTCGGCACGATGGCGATGTCGTCGAAGCCATACGCACGACGACCCGACTTGCCCATTCCGATTTCGACTTCAGCCATTGCTGATCCCTTCGCTCAAATCCGTCGGGAGTACCCCGGGGGAGGAATGACGGAACTGGACCGCAAGGGCCCCACTCCGCTGGAAAGAGAGAACCCTACTCTGCGAGACCGGTTGGAAGGACAGCGTTCGGCGCGTCCCAATGTGTGATTTCTGCCATCGGATCATGCGTTCCAGTGATGATCGAAAGCAGGTTTCGTAACATCGCCGCGGTCGCCCCCCATACGGTGTCGCCTTCGATCTCGAAGAAAAACACTGGTCGGGTGTGCTCTCCGAAGGTCCAGAGTTCCTCACGGAAAACCCCATCGTTCAGCAATTCCTCAAGCCCGACATGAAGCACCAACTCCACTTCGTCTGGAGCTGCCTGCAACTGAGGGATGACCAGATGCGGGTCGGTGATCTCTGCAACGTACGGAACAATCCATGATCGGCTCGACACGGTTCGCAAATGATCGAGCTCGCCGAGATGCTTCACGACCGATGGAGTGAGCGCGATTTCTTCCTGGGCCTCACGCAACGCAGTGACCCAAAGTTCCTCCCCCGGCTCTTGACGACCGCCAGGGAAACTCACCTCACCGCTATGGCTGCGGAGTGCCTTCGACCGACGGGTGAGCACGACCTGAGCCGCCCCGTTGGAGTCTTCGTAGAGTCCAGCGAGAACGGCGGAGCGAAGCGCGCCATCGGCAACGTCTTGCGTGCGAGGAGACGCGGCCGAGGCCATGACGGCACGGATCTCGGCCATCGTTGGTCGACGAAGATCTGAGGACAGATGCGCCCACGGTGCCGGACCACCATCAACGGTGGCCGGTGGACGGGGAATCTGCTGTTGGCCGCCCCGGTTCAGGACGCGCCTGCCTGCTTCTGTTCGACGAGGGCGCGCAACAATTCAGGCATACCAGCGGTTTTGAGATTGGCCATGACTCGACCGGGCGTGTTCTCGCCGGTCTCCCATTCCGTCCAGGCGGCAAGAAGTTTTTCGGGATCGGGCGGCGGGGGTCCGGCAGACATGTCCATGGGAGGAAGGGTAGCGACCTACGCTCCCGACATGACCGACCCAACGGAACTTTCCACAACAAATTGGAAAGAGGTCCTGTTTGGTCGAGACAGTTTCTTTCCCGTCCTGTTTCTCGCGATCCTGACAATTCTTCTTTCGCCAATGATCGACGAGTTCCATTTCGGCTTTCTCATCGTCTATCCCGTAAGCGCCCTAATGGTCCTGCTGGCCTTTCACAGCTCCCGGGTCTCAAAGCGCACAATGACCACGGTTTCGGTTCTGCTCGTCATCGTCGGAGTGATGTCAGTCATTACGAGCATTGCGCGCATCGTTGATTTCACCGACGACCGCTATCTCATCGCAGTCTCGGCAGCGCTCTTCGCCGTACTGATCGCCTGCGCATTTCCTGTTGTCGTGCGACGGGCCTTCCAACACGAGCGCGTCACCCTCAATACGCTCGCCGCTGGAATCACCGCATATCTCCTCATCGGCATTTTCTTCTCTTCGCTCTACCGATGTGATTCAGCGTTGCAACATTTCCAAATTTTCCACGAAACACTGCATCCGAATGCTGGCGATTACACGTATTTCAGTTTCATCACACTCACAACTGTTGGCTTCGGCGACCTCACGCCGGCGACAGAGTTCGCACGTTCGCTTTCAATCTTTGAGGCAATTCTTGGTCAAGTGTTCCTCGTGACGGCAGTTGCACGAATTGTCAGCCTGCTTGGTTCGCAGAAACCAGACACATCGCGCATCCCGTCGGGTCACGACTTCTCAAACGACAAAGACGCTGACTGAGATTTAGTCAGCTTTCGTTGTCATCACGACGTGCAGAACGTGGAGCAGGAACGCAGTACCTAAGGCGATCATCGCGACCTTTCGCGTCGCTCCTGACAATGTGAAGATCACCACCACGCCACCGGCGATCGTGAAACCGATTGCCGCGGTTTCGCGCACCAAGCGCTTCAATACCTTTGAGAGTGATGGTCGGGTGCTTTGCATAACTATGTCTCCGTCTCGTCCCAAATCATTTGGATCATCTGACTTTTTCTTCAACATCCCTCTGCCCATCCGGCGCGCAACACCCGCTAGCTGTGCTTCGTTCAGCGTGTCGGCACCGGTGGGCAGTCCACCTCTTGATTCGCCCGATCTCGATGGGCTACCTGAACTCGTAGATCCGCTACTGACA
>CANGMY010000093.1 GCA_947455015.1 Microthrixaceae bacterium
CAATTCCTTCACCATCAACACGGGCGTCTCACTCTGAGCTGAACTCAGCAAAACGCAAAGAGCCGACCCTCGGGTCGGCTCTTCCCATTTCGATGGTGGCGGGGACGGGATTTGAACCCGTGACCTTCGGGTTATGAGGCCACTCGAACCGTTCTTCGCTTTCCCACAGTTAGAGACAGAACCAATTTCACACTTGGTTTGAGACCATATTTGTAGCGATTCTCATCGCTCTCACGACCTCGTGTGACCAATCGGCGACTAGGCGGCTTGACCAACGTCGATCCAGCCACCACCCAGCCCCGCAGACGCGCCGCCTCCAGGTCAAGGATTTCGTCACTGGAATGGACCTTCCGTTGAATCGCGGTTCTCTTCCCGACGAAGCCGCCCACATGATGACGACCTCCCCCTCCGACCCCGTTGCACCGCACTCGATGCCGCCCCCAAGAAATTCACAACCAAATTCTGGATCCTTTTGAGCCCTCTCTAAGCACAAAAGAGGGGGGTGGCCACGACAGCCACCCCCCTCTTCCGTTGCAAAGACTTCCGTTGCAAAGATGACTCAAAATCTGTCGGGCTTATTTCCCTGCTTGCGAAATTCGATTGGCGTCGAGTTTCCCTCGATCAACAACTGGCCCTTCGAGTTTCACCAAGTACTTCGAATCACATGCAAACTCACCGGTCTTCGCTGGCAGTACCTGCTCGTACTTTGTGCCTGTCATTTTCAGAACCATTGCACAGTCGCCTGGCTTATTGGCCGCAGGATCAGTCGGAGATTGCAGCCCACCAGCTGAATAGTTCGTCACTTTCGACAACGCACTGAGGACGCAGTCTCGAGTGAGATTGCTTGCGCACGACTTCGCCGCTTCAGCCCACAGGAGAAATGCGGCGGTTGCTTGGGCGCCAAGGAGACTGGTGGAGCCTCCATTGGACTTCACGATTTCAAGATATTTCGCAGTGGCAGGATTTAGGTCTGCCTGTTCAAACGGCGTATAGGTCATCCGAACATAAACGTTGTCCGCGTTTCCGTTCGTGTTCCATTTTGCGAAATTCGAATCGTACATATTCGCTTCTTCGGCCCAGATCGGATTGAAGTTGAGCGCTTTCGCCGCATCAAGAACGTTCTCGAAAATCGGAGCTGGCGACCCGGAGAAATACACAACCTCTGCGCCGCAATCTTTCAGACGTTGCAAAAACGGTGTGTAGTTCGACTCCCCCATGATGTTGTAGGTCTGATCACAATCAAGGAACGTCCATCCGGCCTTCGTGTATGCGATTTTCGCTTTCTCGGCAGAATCAATAGTGGCGGCAAAGTTTCCTTGGAGCACTGCCGCCTTCTTCACCTGCGTGGGGAACTTTTCCGCAAGAAGAAAAGCGTTTGCAGCGTTGTAGTAATCGGCCGGATTCGGCGATGGCTGATACATCAAAGGACCGTTCGCGAATTGCGGCGACACCGAATAGGTCGGGACTGCAGGAAGACCACAGGCGATTCGGGTTTGCTCCTGAGCCGAATCGAGTGACCAACCCTCACCGACAAGCATGAAGTCCTTTGCGCACGCATCGGTCATGGCGTTATTCACATTCATGATCGCTGCGTCGTGGTAGTTCCCAACCACCTGACGACCATTGATTCCGCCTTGGTCGTTACACCATTTCATCATGGCCTTGATGGCGTCTGACATTTCTTTATTGAGTCCGGGCGATGCTGGGTACCCCGCGTCATCGCCGTAGCCAATTGTGATGCTCGTGTCAGTGACGCCCTGCGCCGTCGCACCCTTTGCGTCGCCCTTGCCACACGGCGATGTCATCGTGCCGAAATCGGTCGATGATGTTGGCTTGGCGGTCGTCGATGACCCACTACCGGCGTCGGACCGCCCACCCCCACACGCCCCGGCAGCCAACGCGATGGTTACACCGATCGCGACGAGAGCAACCGTGCTACGCCTTCTCCTGCGCTGAACTGTCATGGATTGAGTACTTCCCATTGTCATGCTTCCCCCAATGCTTTGGAATCCACGTCGATTCGTCGACGCTTGTGTTTGTCATTGCATCAATGTGAGCCGAATTACTTCTGCATCCCGCCCGATACTGAGATTTCATCTCCGGTGACATAGGACGATGCATCGCTTGCGAGATAAAGAACTGGACCGACAATTTCCTCGGCATCGGCCACCCGCTTCATGAGTGTCCCGTTCGCAATCATGTCGATGAATCCTTCACGAACTCGCTCGGCACCTGCGACCATCTCGGTCATAAAGGGTCCGGGGCACAGCGCATTGACCCGGATCTTCCAAGGTGCCCACTCCTGGGCCATCGACTTGGTGAGGTTGATGAGCCCCGCCTTCGATGAACCGTACGCGCAAACGTTCGGGCCGCCTGAATAGGCAGCCATCGTCACGATGTTGATGATTGATCCTCCACCGTTGTCACGCATCACCGGAGCGACCTGCTGCGCCATTCGCAGAGGACCTTCGAGGTTGACGTTGAACATCTTGCGCCAGTACTCGATCGTCATTTCAGACACGGTCGTCGGTGCGGGATTAATTCCCGCGTTGTTGACGAGTACGTCGATGGTTCCGAAACGATCCACGACAGAGTTGACGAAATCTGGGATTCCGTCCCAATCCCCAACATGACACGCCAATCCCAGCGTCTCGGCTCCGGTCGACGATGCAACTTCCGCAGCTACCTGATCGCAGAGTTCCTGTTTACGCGAACTCACAACGACCTTCGCTCCTGATTCGGCAAGACCTTGCACCATGGCTCGACCAATTCCTTTGGTCGAGCCGGTCACGATCGCGACTTTGCCGGTGAGATCAAAGAGTTGCGGTGCGCTCATTTGCTGTACGCCTTTCCTTCTCCGAGAACGGTTGAATCTGCAGTATCGAGAATCACGGTGAGTTCCGAAATACGCAATGCACCGTTCTCATCTCGAACGGTTCCTTCGACAATTGCGGTTGAAAGTTGAGATGGTGAGCCATTCACGATCTGCGAAACGCGGATGTACGACCGAAAGTCAGCCTCTGAGTCCCGTTGAGCGCTGATGTGGATGTTTTCGCCTCCATGCCGCAATGGCGATGGACTTCCCTGTCTGTGTTGGGTCTGCCAAGCAAGAACGGCGTCTTTGCCACTGACATCGGCATTGACAAATTCCTCGTAGTCGGTCTTTCCCGTATCGGTGCGACAAACGAAGTGAGCATCGTCAGCAAACATCGACGGCCATTCGTCATAGATGGCGTTGTCGTAGGCAAACCACCAGTGCGAAAGAAGTTGCTGGACATCAGCGTTCTCGATCATTTCGTTTCCCCCTCTTGAGTGGCAGCACAAGGACCACAGCAGATGACAAAAAGATAGCAGCGTTATATTCTTCGGGTAGTCTGATTGACAGAGTCGCATGATGAGGGGAAACCATGACCGTGACCGATGACGTCATCGCCAATGCATTACGTCCAGTTGCGCCGCCGAAGGTCATTGAAGACGTCTACTCCGAGGACCAATATGAACGGATCCTCGACCTGGTCAAGTCCAATGGGCCGTGGCCGACGATCACCGCCCACCATTTCGACACGGTCGAGGAACTCATCGCCACCTCATCTGGCCCTATGCCAGAAGGGCAAAAAATCGACCTCACGCTTGACGACATCGCCACTGGCCACTTCCGCGGCTACTTCGGAAAAGGGTCGACGTGCTACTACCCCGAGATCGAAGACTGCTTCTACAACGAGAAGTTCCTCGATCTGGTGCGTGACTACTGGGGTGCGGCCTGCGCAAAACCGACACACATGCTCTTCAATTTCTGTGGAGCTCACCACAGTGGATTGAATGCTCATCTCGATGCCGTGCAATTTCGCGGAATCCGAATCGAAAACTCGCCGGTGTGGCTCGCAAATATCATGGGTAAGTCGGGGCTCTTCACCGAGTACATGGTGAAAATGGCACAGGTAATTGCTTGGTGGTACCGAGGCGACAACGGGACGTTCACCTACTGGCCTGACGGTCCGCACGGTCAGCCACAAGTCCTCCAGCACCCCCTGTGGGATAAGGGCGTTGTCGTTCAAAACGAGGTCATGTTTCACCGAGGCGATCCGGTCGGTCGTCCCGAGGACCGCGATATTCCCGGGTTGAAGCACCGCTCGCTCCTTGAGTACCGAAATCCGTCAGACGATTGGGCGATCACCACCGACGGCGAGGTCATCCGCACTTACAAGCCCGAGGAAATGCGCCTCCTCGTCCACTGGAGTGCAGAGGTCTTCTCTGATCGAGAGGAACTGGAGAAGTCTCTGGATAACTCCGATGACCTCACCACTGATGTCGTGTTCGATCGTCTTCTCGCTGATATGCGAGCACGCGGAGTTTCGGTTGCCGAACCGAGTGACCCGTTGCATGACAGCGAGTTCATCCGCTCACTGATCGCCACATACACGGTTGCTCCGACTACCGATTGGCTCACAAGCCCGATGGGCTAAATCGAAGACGTCACTTTGCCGTTCGAATCAACGGGAAACGTCACTCGCATGGCGCGCACTTGCACAAGAATGACGAACCTATGGCCATAGGACGATCTGCCGGAAAAGACCAGAAGAAGTCTCCTCGGTCGGTGCCGACTCGAACGACACCAAAAGCTCTCGCGACACGAGAAGCGCTGATCTCACTTGCGGCGGAAATGTTTGCGAAGCGGGGCTATCTCCAGACCTCCATCCGCGACATCGCTCGTGAAGCATCGATGACGACTGGAGCGATCTACGGACATTTCCGCAATAAGGCCGAACTACTCACCGAAGCAATCAGTTCTCGAACGGAATCAGACCTTGAGAGCATTCCCGAAACGCAAGTTGGGCCGCCACAGCATGTTTCGGTTCTTTATGAAGCCGCGCTTCGCTACCGAGAACGACGCGAGCTTCGCTCGTTGATCCTCCAAGGTGCTGCGGCTGCAGTGACCGACGATGAAACTCGCGATCGCCTACGTGACGAGCAACTTGCTCATCTCCAACGTTGGATCGACGGCTATGAGGCAAACCGCATACAGCTCGGCATCGACGATGCGGTCAATATTCGTGATGCCGTTCTGTTCAGTTGGGCGGCCGAGGTGGGCCTCGGTGTTCTTGAATCGCTCGGCATTGAGCCCAAGTCGAAGAAAACCTGGGCCGACCTCTATTCCCGATTTGGGCGTTCGCTTGCACTTCCGGCAGAGGAGTGACTCGCAGGTCAGAAATTGTCGGAAAACGCACAACGGCCACCCGAAGGCGACCGTTCTGTGATGGTGGCGGGGACGGGAACCGTCGACCACCTTCGGTGCTCTCCTCCCGAATCCGGGTGCGCGTTCTTCAAAACGCAAAGAGCCGACCAGCAGGTCGGCTCTTCCCATTTCGATGGTGGCGGGGACGGGATTTGAACCCGTGACCTTCGGGTTATGAGCCCGACGAGCTACCAGACTGCTCCACCCCGCGGCGTGCACTAGAGGGTACCGGGGTGCACTGTGAAGTGCCAACTCGCGTGAATGAACGCCACATGATCACGCACCGGTTAAGAGCCGGTCGGACAGTCGCGACCAGTCCCCGGTCCACCCAGATAGGCGACCGTTGGATGGGCGATGTACGAGTCGAGCGCGGCCGCTACGCCTGTTGACTTCGCCCGGACGGGGAAGCCGAATGGCTCCGACGAGATCGTGCCATCGGGAAGCATCATGCAGTGCTGCCACGCGAGCTCGAGGCCCGGGAACTGCTGCACGAGCGTCTGCACACTGCCGACACCCTCGGCGAACCCGATCGGAGCGTTTGATCCACCGGCGAGCAATTGCTTCGCAGCATCGACACCGGCGTCGACATATTGCAATGTGATGTTCGTGATCCCCGCATTCTTGATCCGCGCTTGCAGGTCGAGGTCGGCGGTCGAACCCTTCGTAGCGAGCACGACATGTCCTGCGAGATCACCGATTCCGTTCACCTGTACACCGTCGAGCACCGCGAAGCCACGGGCGACGCTGTAGTACGTCGATGACCACGTCGCACCAGTTCCCGTCGCCGCCGAACGATCCGCGGTCTTCGTAATACCCGTGCCAGCGAGATCGCACTCATCATTTCCAGGTCGCATCCAGATGTTGTCGAACGTTGCGAACTCCACAGGCTTGAGCGTCAAACCCTGCTGCTTTGCAAAGCCTTCTAGGTAATCGACATCCCAACCGC
>CANGMY010000094.1 GCA_947455015.1 Microthrixaceae bacterium
ACTAATGGGGGAGTCGAACTCGTCACCGGCGTGGGAGCCGTAGGGGCTCGCGACGAGCCGGAGTCCTGGTGTGTTGACGGGAATCGCGAAACTCACTGCCCAATCGGCGTCGGCCGGACCCATGGCTCTCGTTGGCAGAACAATGAGTTCGTTCGTATTCGGAGTGCAACTCGTATGAACCTTGGCGCCTCGAACCACGATGCCGTCGGCTCGGCGTTCCACGATTCGGAGGTAGGAATCGGGGTTGGACTGGGCGGAAGGTCCGAGACTGCGATCGCCCTTCACATCGGTCTGAGCAACAGACATTGCAAGATCGTTGTTGCGGCAGTGATCAAAGAATGCCGCGATCCGTGTCGATCGTTCGGTGTCACCCCGGGAGGCGTCGAGCGCACGACCGATGCGTCGCAACGCGAAGAGCGCATCGGTTCCGATCTCTTTGATGAGCGGAACCAGTGTGTGACACCGAGAGGTTGCGAGTTCGATGAGTCGGGCACGATCGGCGAGATCAGCAGTCGAGCGAGGCTCAAGGAAATAGCGGCTGAAAGGGTCGGCGCCCTTGACAACGGCCAGAGGCCGGACCAATGGATCCTCTGCGAGTTCGAAGTCGACTGAAGCATGGCGAATGGCCCGAGCGATAACCGGATGTTCCGTGACGTCAGGGACGAGTTCGCCACCGAAATAGACCGTCCGGTCGTCGCGGAGGGACTGCACATATTGCTCTGGGCTACGAAGAGCCAAGGGTCCTCCTCGAACCGTTCCGTCGTCCACGACGACTCGTGCTTGACGGTACCAGCCTCTTCTTCGCATCTGAAGTACCCGATGTCCTGCCAAATCAGTGCCGAGGCCGTAAGTTGTGCGACCGTGACCACCGAGCGCCGCAATCGACCGGCAGCGTCGATGTCGACCAAAGCCTTTGTTGTGTGCTTGGCGATTGCTGGAGCGCTTGGATTCGCAATTCGATTCGGATCATTCATGTGGGAAGGCCGAACATCGCCCCTCTCTGGCGATGCGGTCTTTTATCACGAGACTGCGAATCTCCTCGCCGACGGCAAGGGCTACATCAACCCGGTTTTCTTTCACGCTGGCTATTGCTTTGATACTGGTCCAGTAACTGGGCAGGTGTATTCCTTCCTCACCGGTGCTGAAGATTGTCCGAAGGTCGATGTAGTTCAGCCCGATGGTTCAGTTCGGACAGTCGCTGTGAGCCTTCCGCCAGGCACTGAATCACCAACGGCTGCGCATCCGCCGCTTTGGTCATTCATTTTGTCGATTTCATCGAGGTTGGGTTTTGATTCTGTGAATCAACACCGAATGGTCGGGCTCTTGTTTGGAGCGCTCGGCGTCGTCCTCATCGGACTGGCGGGGCGTGAGCTCTTCGGCGAACGCGTAGGAGTCGTCGCTGCTTTCATTGCTGCCATCTACGGATTCTTATGGTTGAACGATTGGTCGCTGATGAGCGAATCGCTGGTGACGGCTTTCGTCCCGCTCATGACGATCGTTGCCGTGCGATGGTGGCGACAACCCAGTTGGCGTTTGGCCTTCTTGCTCGGTTTTCTTTCGGGTGTCGGCGGTCTTCTTCGGACTGAATTGCTTGCCTATGGCCCTCTCCTTGCTCTGGTCGCTGTCTTCGTCTTCCGAATCCACTGGAAGACAATGTTGCGTGATTTTGGGATCGTGAGCGTTGTGTGCCTCGCTGTGCTGGCCCCTTGGTTGATTCGAAACATGACGACGTTCAACAAGCCGATCTATCTGTCGCCCACAGGAACGCTTCAAGCTCAGACCAATTGCGATGGCGCGTATTACGGAGAGAAGACTGGTTATTGGGAGCGGTTCTGTGCAGAACCTGAACCGGTGAGCACCGATGGCACGATGCTCGATGAATCAGAACGAGATGCCATAAAGCGTGGATGGGCGAACGACTACATCTCAACGCATAAGACCCGACTTCTTGTGGTCGCGCCGCTCCGTTCACTGCGAATGTTCAACCTCTACGACCCAATCGGAACTGCCCGTTTTGACATGGCGGTCGAAAACCGTGAATTCCGGCAATCAATTTTTGCCTTGATTGAGTACTACATCGTTGTCTTGTTCGCTCTTGCGGGGATCGTGATCGCTTGGAAGCGACGACTTACCCTCTTCCCGGTTGTGTTGTGGCCTGTACTAGTTGCGCTTGTCGCTGCAGCAAGCTTCGGTAACAACCGCTATCGGGTGAGTGCCGAACCGTCGTTGATCTGGTTGGCGTCACTCGCGCTCTGTGTTGTTTTTGATCGGGTTCGAAACAACCATCGAGTGACGGTCTCGGAAACGACAGCGAGTACAGCTACCAGTCCGAGCTGATGGGCAAACATGAAACTCGACGGCCATACGGCAGTTGATCGGTATTCGTGTCCGAACTGAAGACCCGTGTAGAGAAGCACAATTCCGCCTATTGATCCGACCACGACAAGGGCGCTAATCGCTGTTCTGCGGCGCGTCCAAAGCTGAATGGCGGTGATGATCGCCATAGCGATGGCGACGCCAAGACCGCCAACAAAGGCAGAGAGCGCAGTCATCCCGACAAGAACTCCAACTCCAAGTGCTGTGCTCGTTGAGTTTGTGAGTTCAGCGGAAACCAAGTGGGGGTCGGTTGCTGAGGGGAGTGCACGCACAAGTTTGCGGCGACGCCACGCGACAGTCAGCGCAGCAACACAGAGTCCGATGAACCAGAAGAACGAAATCGCGAGGCCACCCCAGACGGTTTTCTGCGGCGTCCAGCTGACGTCGACGGTGAACGACGACCCCGTTACCGCCGGATCAATATTCCAGCCATTGGCGAATCCGTCGATGAGTGTTGGATCACCAAGTGATCCTCCGCCACGAATAGTTGCCTTCCAACCGTTGGAAAGTGATTGCCCGAGAACAAGCCAGAACGGATCAGACGCATTCGCGATATCAACGCGGTAGGAATTCTTCCCGGTCGAGGTCACCGTCGTTGAAGGCGGGTTCACCGCAGTTGTGTAGAGGCCCTGAGGGACGGATCGAAGTTCGATCGCATCGACGTCGATGGCGCTATCGAGTCCCTTTGCGGTGACGAACTGGTGATCTCCGGGTGACAACGTCTGTGGCGTTTCGGTGGGCCCGCATGGAACGAGATCGAGAGCCTCACGACCAATTGCATCAGCGACGCTTCCGCTGAGGACGAACGATTGTTCAGTGCCGTCAATAGTTGCTAGCCCAGAGTGACATGTGCTCGGGAGGGTGGCTGGCAGCGGTGCAACAGTCGTGGGAAGGCCCAACTCGGCAATTGCAATCGGAAGGATTCGCTGTCCGCCGCTGAAGAACTCTTTCGTTGTCACTGGGCGTTCGGCAGCGATCGTGACTCCGATGACCTTCGACGTGAGCGCTCCGGTGGGTACGTCTACTGTCGCAATATTCCCCGTATCGCTCACCGTTTCGATCGCAGGCACTTCGACCGGATGAACGCTTCCGTCGTCGAGAGTCAGGTTCAGAACAGTGGGAACCGAGTGCTCTTGATCATTGATGACCGAGAGATGGAGATGATCGAAGGAGGTTGACGTTGGATTTGTGACGGTGAACGTTGCGCCTACCTGGTTATCGAATTTCGAAGTCCAAGCCGTTGAAAGATCGCCATCAAGGGCCGAAGAAGGACGTGCCGAGAGGTCGCCTTCGAGGTAATCGACTCCGCTCACAACTGGATAGCCATCGGAAATTCCGGGACGGCCAATGGTTGTGTCAATGACCGCTCCATTCATGCCCGCGCTGAGTCGTGCCCGGCCCTGCACTACGAACTGGCTCGTTGCACCGACACGGAAGATGCGACGCATCTGGAGTTCCGTGTCCTGTCGGAATCCCTCGACGGGGTTCGAGCGAATGCGAGAGAAAAGATACGAGACATTCGATGACGATTGTGCAAGGGCATCGACGCCTGCGCTCGGCGTAACGATCCATTCTTGGGCGGAGACGCCGGGGACCGTTACTTCCTTGAATCCAACGTTAGAGAATCCGATCCACGAAGCAAGGTTCTTAACGTTTGCGTCATCGATCCGAATCGTGAGTGACGAGAAGGTGTGGTCACCGCCGAGATCTACTCGCTGACCGGTTCCGAGGAAGGAATCGTCAGTCATGTCGACGGTCTTTACCGGTACACCGTCGAGAAGCACGGTCGCCTTGGTGATCCACCGGTTCCCTTGGGTTTGAAGCAGGTCGATGTGGTCGGCGGTGATCGGATGGGTGTAGTCGATGACGAGTCGATTACCTACAACGTCGCTGAAGCCCCCTGTGGTCCAGGCAGTGCGCGGATCGCCGTCGATCGCGTTGAACGGACGAACCTCAGAGGAATAGGCAACGATGTTTCCGTAACTGGTGGCTCTGACGTTTGCAACGTCGTCTCCGTACCAGGCAGTTGATTGATCGGCAGCTGTTTCACCGGGGAACATCTCGAGACGAGCGTCTTTGGGATCTTTTGTGAGTGGGACAAAGACCGCGGTCTCGGTTGCGCCGTTGTTCTCTCGGAGAGTTCCCCACCGTTGCGCACGTTTTCGGTTGGTGTCGGTGATGACGAGGTTCGGCTTCGAAGCGCGAATCCCGTTGAGTAGAGAAGACGACGTGTTCGCAGTTGCCGCGTAGAAAAGCGCACGTTCGGTGGGAAGTTGATCCCAGGTAGCGGCTTCAACGACACCGTCACCATCGCCAAAGAGAACGGTTGGCTGGCTGGTGACTTCCGATCGAAGGAGCGGTCGAACATTGTCGACTGGGTAGACAACGAGAGGGGGTGTTGGTGTCTGCGAGTTTGGATTTGCGATGTACTGCTCATCGACCATTGGTTGTCGAGGGTCAGGTGTGTTGACCGTTGGTGTTCCAAAGGTGGTTGGCGTTCCGAGACCGTTGGTTGGTGTTGTTCCGCCGAATTGCGCCCAAAGGTCAGCCGGTCGAGGGCCGCGATAACGCTCAAACTGACTATCGAGACGTAAGAGGACATCGGAAGCGGACAGCAGCCGTGCAATTCCGCTGACAGCGGTCGTTTCGCTGATGCCTTCTTGCAGAGTGCGGTCAAGCGCTCGCACGAGGTCAACGCTTGCCGGTGTTCCGTAGGCCGTGATCTCTCGACCGATCCATGGACGATCGATGAGACCGGGAGTCAGAGGATCTTGTGTGTCGCCCCATCGATACGCCGCAAAATCAGCGCCCGGAAGTTCGAGTACCCGGAGGTCCTGACTTTGCGCGTCAAGCCACGCGGCGGCATCTGTCCAGTATGAGGGGAGTGTCTGCGGGAACTTGAGGTCGGACTGGACAAGCTTTCCGTTCCAGATCGGCGGAAGGTTGAGGACCGCGATACAAATCAGACCGAGAGGCAGCGCAAGAGCGAGTCGGCGGTTCAGAGGGGCGCTGAATCGACGAATGATCGCTGGGATTAGCGCATCGATAAAAGCGGCGATGAGTGCGGCGAGACCAAGTGCGACAAGTGGAACGATTCGTGGCGAACTGCGAAGCGCAAAGCCAATCTCGAGCGAGGTGGTGTACTTGATGATTGCCCCGACCGGAGAAGGGTCGTTATAGGGATAGGTGCCGATCGCAAAGACGAGCCCAGCAAGAATCAGGATGACGAAGTACGCGCGATATTTCCAGCGAGTGAGAACGGCGCCGAGCAACCCGAGCATCGGAAGGATGAACGACAAGGGAAGCATGATGAGCGTTGTCGTATAGATCGGTGCCGATTCGATCCAGCCTGTGAGACCATCTCTTCCATAGAAGCACCAGTAGCCGAGCCCGCGAAGCGCTTCGGGCGCAGTTGATGTTTCAGCGACGGTTTCCACCGTTTCGGTGAGTTGCAGGATCGGAAGTCCGAACTTGCCCTGTATGTAGAGGCCCGCGACCCACCACAACTGTGCTGGGCCTGTTGTTGCCGCGATGCGCAAAAGAGACTTGATTGCGTTCCGAAGAGTGGTCTCGTGAGTCGACCAGATGGCAAATGGCACAAGCACGATTGGCCCAATAAGAACGAAGATGACCGAGCTTGCGTTCGTTCCTGCCATTGCAGTCACGACCAACGCGAAGAGAACTGGCGCTCGCCAGGTTCGCTCTCGCAGTGCGCAGAGCATGAGGCCGATCAGCCAAGGGAGCGCACACCAA
>CANGMY010000095.1 GCA_947455015.1 Microthrixaceae bacterium
AGCACTCCGTTAATCAGCGGTGCGCCGTTGCCCGAGTGCTTCCAACCGATTTCGGAGAACTTGTCGTCTGACTTTGAACCGAACACTCGGCTCACGTCTTCCTGATCGTCAGCGAGGATGTTCACGCAGAACTTGCCGGCATCACGCAACTTGCCCCAGCTTGCTGAGGTCTTCGTCGCACTGAAAAGCACGAGCGCCGGATCAAGAGACAACGACGTAAATGAACCAATGGCCATACCTGCAGGACCATCGTCGGTCATTGCCGTAATCACGGTGACGCCGGTAGGGAAATGTCCAAGAACCTGTCGGTGCTTAGCGCCATCGAATGCGGTGGTTTCAGAATTCTCGCTCACAAGGGCGAGATCCTAGGCGAGGGTGATGCTGAGACCCTCGAACGCTGAAACGATCGAGTCGACACCCATCGTGCGACCGGTTTCTCGTGCTCCGTCTAGGAGTTGATCAAGCGTTCCGTCGTCATGTGAAGGGTCGTGATGAAACAGCACTAATTGCCCAACCTCGGCAGCTGCCGCGACACGAACGGCGTAGTCAACTGTGCAGTGCCCCCATGTCGGCTTACACGCAAACTCTTCCGGTGTGTACTGCGCATCATGAATAAGCACATCGACGCCCCGACAAAGTTCAAGCACCGATGGTTCAACGGACACGCCGTCGCTCGGCTGCTGATGATCGCTCACGTACGCCACCGAGAAGCCATCACGTTCAACTCGATACCCAAAGGTGGTGTCGGTATGAGGAACTTCAAGAGCGGTGACTTTTGCACCCGCGATCTCATGCTCACCCTCAACAAGCGTGAAGAAAGAGATGTCGCCGGGGAGGTCTTGACGAGTTACCGGAAAGAACGGAGGGCGCATCAGATCATCGAACGCGTCAGCGAATCCGACACCGTCATGATCTGGCCCGTACACCGAGAGCGTCGAACCGGGAATGAGAAGCGGCTGACAGAAAGGAAGCCCCTGAACATGGTCCCAGTGAAGGTGAGTCACAAGTGCATGCGCGTGCAGCTGAGCACCAGCGCCTTGGTCTGCACCGAAATAGCGAAGCCCAGTTCCGAGGTCGAGCAAGATCGGATCAGCATCAGCACTGCGAAGAACGACGCTTGCAGTGTTGCCCCCGTACCGAGACGTGCTTTCACCAGCACATGGCGTCGATCCTCGAACTCCGTAGAACGTGATCTCCACTCCCCACCTCCTCCCAGTGCACGAATGGATGGCGAACGCTAGGACAAGGGTCAAACGATGTGAAGGGGAAGTGACATGTCTCACACCTCTTTCAATTCTCGCTACCGTCGCACCATGCAGATCGACACCATCTCCGTGCCCACCAGTGAGCTCAACTACGGGTGCCTCACCGCAGGCGATTCCGGCCCTCTCGCCCTTTGCCTCCATGGGTTTCCCGATACTGCTCATGGCTGGCGCTCTCTCCTTCCTGCGCTCGCCGATGCCGGATATCGGGCGGTTGCTCCGTTTATGCGTGGTTACGCGCCCACCTCGATCCCCGCCGACGGCCAGTACCACGTGGCCACGCTGGCTCGCGATGCAACTGTCCTTCATGACGCACTCGGTGGAGACAGCGACGCAGTGATCATCGGTCACGACTGGGGCGCACTTGCAACCTACGGCGCAGCAGCCTTCGCCCCTGATCGTTGGCGTCGAGTTGTTACCGCTGCAGTTCCACCGGCAGCTTCGATGGCAACTGCGATGACGACCTACGACCAACTCAAACGCTCGTGGTACATGTTTTTCTTTCAGGTCGGACTCTCCGACTTTGTCGTTTCAATGAACGATCTTGAATTCATCGAGCGACTGTGGGCTGATTGGTCGCCTGGTTACGACGCGTCGATCGACATGCAGCACATCCGCGATTCGATCGGAAGTCCCGAACATCTCACCGCAGCTCTCGGCTACTACCGCGCCACATGGGGATCCCAACCCGTATCGGCTGCCTACCAACAAATTCAGGATGTGCTCGGCACGCCCCCACCGCAACCAACCCTCTACATCCACGGCCGCAACGACGGTTGCGTTGGGGTGGAGTTCGCGGAGAACGCAGCGGCCGGACTCAGTGAAGGTTCACGCGCAGCAATCATCGAAGACGCAGGGCACTTCGCTCAGGTGGAAAAACCCGAGGAGTTCAATCGACTCGTGTTGGAGTTCATTCAGTCCTGAGCTCAGGGCAGCGACAATGCGCCGTCGCAACCCGCAACCGCCAACCCATCACGAACAAGAGAATCGGCTGCGCGCACCGAGTCGAGGTCGCCACCCTCGCGTTCATTCCAACCACATGCGTCACGGAACTGTTCCGGGGCAACTTCGACCCCCGTTCGCAGAACGTCAAGCAATCGAGCACGACCTTCGCGAAACGAACCGATGAATTTCGATTGACCTTTACTGACAGCGGCAGAACCGATCGCTGGGTCAGGCGCGTCCGCTCCCCCGTTTAACCACGCACACGTCGAAGCGGTCGGGCATATCTCACATTTGGGCGCGCGCTTTGTGCACACCAATGCGCCCAAATCGAGCATTCCTTGATTCCACGACCAACCCAATCCGATCGGAACGATGTCGTCTGCAAATGTCTGAGCGACTCGTGCAGTAAGTCGCTCTCCACGTTGACGGGCGAGGATGCGTCCGACATTCGTGTCGACAACGGCCACATCTTGTTCGTAGGCAAAGGCCAACACTGCTCGCGCCGTGTACGGACCCAGTCCAGGTAGGGCAAGCAGCGCCTCAAGATCGCCGGGAACCACGCCTCCGTGATCATTGACCACAACAACCGCGGCACGGTGCAGATTCACCGCGCGCCGGTTGTACCCGAGGCCCGCCCACTCGGTAACCACATCACCGACTGGAGCGTTCGCGCATGCTGACGCAGATGGAAACCGTTCAAGAAACTGATGCCAACGCGGAACCACTCGTGCCACCTGCGTTTGTTGAAGCATCAATTCCGAAACGAGTATCGCCCACGGGTCTCGCGTCTGTCGCCAAGGCAACTCGTCACGACGACCGGCCGACCAGGCAAGTACCGCCTCGACATCAGGCGATCCGAGCACGAATCAGTCTTCTGAGAAAACGTCTTCGCCGTAGGGAAGGCCACGGACCGGAGCGAACTCACGCTTCCACACCATGACGCGGCGGCGGAACTCGCACACTTCTTCCGAACGCTGGTTGATTCCCTTGGTTTCAACGGTGACGATGCCGCGCTTGCCGTCGGAAGTTTCCTTCTTGGCCAGCACTTTGGTCACGGCATAAATCGTGTCGCCATGAAACGTGGGCTTGGCATGCTTCAACGATTCGACCTCGAGGTTTGCGATTGCTGCACCGCTCACATCAGGAACGCTCATACCCAGAACAAGCGAATACACAAGGTTGCCCACCACAAGAGCCTGACCCATTGGCGATTCGTTCTCGGCAAACCAATTGTTGGTGTGCGTTGGGTGGTGGTTCATGGTGATCATGCAGAAGAGGTGGTCGTCAGCCTCGGTGATGGTCTTCCCTGGCCAGTGGCGATACACGTCGTCGATCTCGAAGTCTTCGAAGTGGCGGCCAAACGGGCGGTCATAAACAGTCACGACATTTCTCCTCTACAGATGACCCCGCTGAGCCTAGGAGTTTCCGCAACTAGATTCGACCCAGACACAGGGGGAACCATGACTGATCTTCTCATCACCGGCGGAACAATCGTCGACGGAACAGGCGCAGCTGCGTACATGGCTGACATTCGCGTCCGGAATGGTCTCATTGTCGAAATCGCCCAAGGCCTCACCTCCGAAGGCGAAACCGTCATTGATGCCAGTGGCTCGTACGTTGCTCCGGGGATTATCGATACACACACCCATCTCGATGGCGCGATGTGGTGGAACCCCGAACTCGATCCACTTCCCGCCTATGGAAATACTTCGATGGTCTTTGGCAATTGTGGAAATTCGATCGCACCACTCAAAGGCGACCAGCGCGACGAAATCGTCGACCTTTTGTGTTTCCTCGAAGACCTCCCCCGCAAAGCCTTCGAACAAGAGATTCCCTGGTCGTGGCAGTCATGGCCCGAGTACATGGATGCGCTTCGCACCCAGCCGACCTCTGTGCACGTCGCTGGCTACCTCGGCCACCTTGCGTTACGCACGTGGGTCATGGGCCCCGATGCGTGGACGCGCGCCGCTACGGCGGAGGAAGTCGCCGAGATGTGCGCGGTACTCGATGAAGGTCTTGCCGCCGGTGCACTTGGCCTCAGCATCAATCACTTCGATAAAGACCGTGCACTTCGACTCGTTCCCGGATACTTCGCCGACGACGCCGAATATCTCGCCCTCTTTCGAGTCGTTGCCGTCCACAAACCGGCAACCGTGCAGATGATCACTCGATTCAACGACCCTGAACTTTCGATTGCCGACGCCGAGCGATTTGGCGAGCTTGTGCGCGAGAGCGGCGTGCGTGCGCAGTACACGGGAATCCCATTCAACGAACGTGACAACGATCGTCGCGACGAGTGGTGGGCACTTCACAATCGCTTGCAGTCAGCGGGTGCCGACATGTGGCCCATGGTCAACTGCAAGCCGCTTGCACCGTTCTTCGGATTCGAAAGTTCCCTCGTCTTCCAACGCGTTCCCGCATGGAACGAGGTCATCAACGGACCGACCGAGCTCAAGTTGTCCACGCTGGCCGATCCCACATGGCGCGACCGAGCCCGCACTGACTGGGACAACCGAACACGATCGAGCCTCTCGCGTATCGATCGACCCGCCGAAATGATTCTCACCATTTCCGAAACCGGTGCTGGCCCGCTTGGCATCTCGCTCCAAGACCTTTCCGATCAAACGGGTCTGCATATTTCTGATGCACTCGCTGACTGGGTCATTGCGAATGGACTCGCTTCGCAAATGATGGGCATCCCCGAACGACTGAGTGAAGCCGACGTCGTAAAAGCACTCCGCGACCCGCATATGGTTTTCAACATCAACGACAGCGGTGCCCATCTTCAGTTGTTTTCGGCCGCTGGCGAACACCTCTACATGCTCACGCATTACGTCCGCGACGCAGGCCTCATCACAATCGAGGAAGGCGTTCACGCCCTCACAGGACGAACCGCAGAATTCTTCGGCCTCACCGACCGAGGAGTCATTGCCAAGGGCAAAGTTGCCGACATCGTCGTGTTCCGCCTCGACGAACTCGAGCTGCGCCCCGAGGAACGGGCCTACGACGTTCCCCATGGCACGTGGCGATTCACGCGCGCCCCTGCGGGCTTCCGAGCCACCATCGCCGCCGGCGTTCCTACGTGGATCAACGGCGCCAGCACAGGAGCTCGTCCCGGCCAGGTACTGCAGCCAATTCCTTCCTGAGCCTGATGAGAACGCCAAGGTGACCGGTGGGTAACCTTCGGCCCATGACTGCTTCGGATCTCACCACTGCCGCTTCCGTCATCGACCTCGCCCACGGGGTGGTCGATGCCGGCATTCGCCACATCGCCGCCAATGGCGGTCCTGATGTGAATCAGGTCGTGGCCTACGACATCGCCCATGCGGCGTCAGCAGTCGAAACCGGCCGGGCCATGCTCGTTTACGGCACCAAGGGCGAACTCGAAGCAAAGATCGCATGCGCTTTCATCGCCGATGCAGTGGGTGAGCTCATTCCAAAGTTGTTCGGCCGTGAAGCCGACTGGGATATCACCCCTGGCGCGCTCGACAGCACCCGCGAGTTTGTTTCCACATATCGGGCCCCGGAATTCCTTGCCTCGCTCGCCGACACTCCCGGACCTCGTCATCTCGATAGCGACTTCGAACTCGTACAGGACACGTTCCGCCGATTCGCCAACGAAAAGATCGGTCCCGTCGCCGAACACATCCACCGCGAGAACGCCGACATTCCTGAAGACCTCATTCAGGGCCTCGCCGAACTTGGCGGGTTCGGGCTTTCGGTGCCGGTCGAGTACGACGGTTACAGCGAGGGTGGCGAGAGCGAATACATGGGCATGGTCGTGGCCACCGAAGAACTCGCAAAGGTGTCGCTCGGCGCTGGTGGATCGCTGATCACGCGTCCCGAGATTCTCACCCGTGCACTTTTGGCCGGCGGAACTGAGGCGCAACGTCGCGAATGGCTTCCGAAGTTGGCCTC
>CANGMY010000096.1 GCA_947455015.1 Microthrixaceae bacterium
AAGCACGATGCACCGATGTACGCCTACATCCTTGAGGGCACGCTCACAGTCACCTACGAAGGCGGCATCGTGAAGAACTACTCCGAAGGTTCTGCGATTCTTGAAGCCGTCGGCACCGCCCACAACGGCGAAAACAAAACCGACAAACCAGTGCGGTTGCTCGTTGTGAACATGGGCGCCGAGGGCGTCGCCAATACCGTCACGCTGTAACAGCGTCGATTCCGCTCAGTTGTTCAGAGCGTTGTTGAAGCACTCACTGGCAATTCGGGTGAGGACAAGTGCTTGTTCCCAGCGGTCGCCTTCTTCTTCAAGATCACCGCTCGGCGTCAGGAACTTTCGTGCATAGCCAAAGTCGGCGGGCAACAGTTCCGGCGCAAAACCGATCTGCAGATCGGCAACCGGCACGGCATCGTTTGCCGCGTTGGCGATGAATCCCTCGAACGCTTTCGTCCACATCGCACGGAAGTGACTCACCGGCGGCGTGTCGTCTTCACCTTCGCCAATATCGATCTGCACACATCCGCCCGTTCCGATGCGGCCATGCATGTAGCGCACTCGTTCCATCACCGGTGCGAGCTGTTCGATTTTCTCAGTCATATCCCCTACAGGCATGTCATGACCGGTGTACCAGTGAGAAAAGTCGCCGTTAAATCTGATCTCGGGAAAGCGCTCCACGAGTCGAAGCGTCCGCCACATGTCTTGGGTCATCGTGGCACGATGCGTTTCGATCAAGAGCGGAACGCCAGATGATGCACTCGCTTCAAGCACTTCTTCGGCGAGGCGATCCATTTCGCCATCGGACTCCATTCCCGTTCCGACCATGAGCGTGCTGCACACGATTCCCTGATCAGCCCACTGCTGCGCGCGCTCAACGAGCCCACCGGGAACGATGCGAATGTCGAAGGTCACGGGAACGAGGCCGAGTTCGATGCATAACGCTGGATTTGCTCCCTGAATGCCCTGATAACCAGCGGCCTTTGCTTCCTCAAGCACTGCTCGCTCGTCGCCAACAGGACCACTGCTCCACTCCGGAAGCAGCCAGGTGTTGCCCATATTTAGGTCACGGCGGAACGACGGGGTTGTGGTCATTTGGTTCTCACGCGGTTTCAAGAATCAACGGGAGTTTCCCGTGACGTCGAATAAAGATGCTTGGGCGTCGCTCCATGGGATTGTCAGGATCCACGCGGAATGACTTCGTTGAAGCCAGTAGTTGCTCGAGACCGATGCGGGTTTCCATTCGCGCGACAGGCGCCCCGATGCAGAAATGCATTCCCCGTCCGAATGCAAAGTGCGGTGCGAGACGCGACTCCTCGCCTTCAACGCGTGTTGGCGCCGGTGCGCCCGGCGCAGGACGGTTTGCGGCGGCCCACATCAACATCACGCGACTCTCAGCAGGAATTGAGACACCACCGATCGTCGTGTCTGCCGGAACATACCGATAGTGAAATTGAAACGGACCGTCTTCTCGTAAGAACGTTTCGATAGCGTCGGGAATGAGTGCCGGATCTTGACGCAAGCGATCCTGTAGTTCTTGATCACAGGCCAACGTCTCGATTGCAGTCGCCATCAAGCTCGCCGTTGTTTCTGAACCCGCAGTGACGAACACGGTGAGCATGCTGCTGACCTCGCCCATGGTGACTTCGCCGGCTTCAAACATTCCTGCGAAGACTCCAAGGAGCCCACGCCGATGCTCAGGAGCAAGTGCAAGCGTCTCTTCAAACTTGGTGTGCACATAGATGCCGAGTTCGAGTGCACCAGTCGCTGCCTGCATCATTCCTTCCATGTCGGTGACACCGTCAAGCAGCGCGCCGGAAGCAAAAGAAAAGTGCAGCACCTTTGTAACGTCTTCATCGGGAAGCCCAAGCAATGAACACACCGTTTGGGCAGGTACGGGATCGCTGAAGGTTGAAACGATGTCGCCCGTGCCGCTCGCCAAAACTGGTTCCAGATACCGATCGACGATTGCCCGAACGGTTGGCTCGAGTTCTGCCACCGCACCGGGACTCATGTGCGGCTGCACAAGTTTGCGGTGACGAGTGTGATCGGGTGGATCAGCAGTTGAGAACACCTGGATGGGATCTCGGTAATTCGAGATACGAAACGCCACGGGACAGCCGTTGCCGTCGTTGTGCAAAAGACTGACGATGTTGGACGAGAAATCCTCGTAGCGACCAACGGCCTCTTTGATCAGCGCAGGATCCGAAATCAGGAACGTGTCCTGACCTGGGATCTGCCACACCGGCGCCTCGCGTCGAAGCGCGTCATAAAACGCGTAGGGGTTATCGAGAACATCCTCTCGAAGGAGAAGGTGATGATCAGTGAGGTCGAAGTCGAGCGACATCAGGAGGCGTCTCCGCTCCAGCGAGCAAGCTCGGTGCGCAACCAACCGTTTTCCCAGAAGCTCACGTCGCCACCATTGTCGAGCAAGTACTGATGTGCATTCGCCATTAGCGAGCGAACACGAGCGTTGTCTGATTCACGTTGCGCGATTGCTTCACCGAGCTTGATCGCAAGTGGAGCATTGCCTCGAGCAAGTGCCGCTTCGGCTCGATCGAGCGCAGCATCGATACCGGCAAGATCAAGCAACTCGGCAAGCGCTGCTGGGGCGCTGTCGGGATAGAACTCGGTGGTTGATTCAAGTTTGAACCAACCGACGTATTCCTCCCAGAACGTACGAACGGCCCACGAGACTTTGCCGTACCCCTGGCCAACGCGAAGCTCCGGCGGAAGTTGGATCTTGTCCATAAGAGTCCACACGTCGACGCCAGCGTTAAAGCCCTTGAGCGCCTCCTCATGCACGTAAACCACGGCATCGTGAAGACGCTCAAGCGACGCTTCGATCAAGTCTGCGCCGACGATTGGCTCGTAACGACCAGTCACAAGCATTTCTGGTCGGAGTTCGCGCACGAAACGATTCGTTGCCAGTTGTGGTTCAACGAATCGGTACTTGTCGCCACGAATCGTGTTGACGTTCGGGAAATGCGGGAACAGCGGACCAAAGAGGTTGCTGACCAGCGCAATCTTGTGATCGGGAAGCCAAACGATCAAGCAATCGGTCGTTTCACCAACTGCTGCGAACAGGTCGACACGAAGACCGTCGATCGTGAGTGAAAGTCGATCTTCAAACAGGATGTCGGGCATTGGCTCTGACTGCGCCATCGAAACGCCGGGGTTTTCCTTGTAAATGCGCTGCGCATCGGTGCCGAGCATGTCGAACCAAATTCCCGCAGTGCGCATACGCAAACCCTGGATGCGCTTGTCGTCACGCTGGTGCGCTGGGTTGTTGGCCTGTGCGACGTACTTGGTGTTCGCCTCTTTAAACAGATCGACACCACCGACGTGATCAACGTGACCTTGGGTCGTGAAGATGTAGTGAGTCGGCCCGGGGCGAATCGCGTCGAACACACGCTTGTGATGCGGCGCCTCGTACCCCATTCCAGTGTTCACGATGATTCGACCATTGTCGGTGAGGATCATGTAGGTCGCCGTCGTGCCGGCCGAACGGTAGATGAGGCCGTCGACGATTGGGTACGCCGGATCGTCATAGACCGGAGTCAGCAGCTCTTTACCCGGTCGGGTGTCAATGAGATGGTCGACTTGCTCTTGGATGTTCATTTGACCTCGATTTGTACGGGGAACGTGTTCATGTAGTTGGTGTAACGGGTACGAACTTCTTCAGGTGTTATGGAGAAATCACCGCGAAGGTCGTACACAACTCGACCCTCCTTGCCGCGGGGATGTGCGTCTTGATACGCGGCGACCTCGGCCTTGGCCTCGTCGGTGAACTCGATTCCTGCGGCGTCATAGATGCGCTGCAACGTGCCCACCTCATCGGCCATGTATTCATGGAAGAACACATCGACCGTGCGATCGGCAGGAAGAAGATGGCGATCACGAATCGATGAGTCGAGGAGTCGGCCAATGCGGTCGGTCCAGTAGTCGCGATACCACTCGGGCTTCGTCGACTTGTACGCCGTTCGCGCGCCGTAGGTGAGCATCGTGATTGTCGATTGCACAACGGCAACCGGATCGCGGTGGGTGACAACAACCGTTGCGTCGGGGAAGACCGACATCAACGGCCCGATCTGTTCGAGATGCTGCGGAGACTTCAGTACCCAACGCTCCCGAGGCCGGTACCACTGCAGAATCTGCAGCACCGTCTTCATGTACTCATAGTGAGGGGTTTGATCCTGCGCGAGGTAGTAGTCACGCCATTCGGGGACTCTCGCCACCCACTCGATGTTGTAATTCGAAAAATCCGGAGCCATGAGTTCGTTCTCTTCATGGACGTGATCCGGGTTCATCGGGTGCATCGCCGCGATGAAGGGGGCACCCGCTTGCATTGATTCCCACTGGCCCTGACAACGAGTCCAGCGAGGGTCGACACCATCAGCAGGAGTTTCCTCACCGGGATCTGGGACCGGTTCGTACGATTCCCACAACGGCATCGAGCGGAATCGGCTGTCGGCAGCAAGCAGGTTCACAAGGTTCGTGGTGCCCGAACGAGGAAGACCGATGACGATGACCGGCTTTTCGATCTCGATGTCGAGAATCTCAGGGTGCTGCTTCAGAAGGTCGCGAATACGCAGTCGATTCACGGCGTACTTCAGGTCATCTCCGAAGACGAGCATGCGGCCGAGGCCCGTTCTGTCGGGATCAGCGTTGATGGAGTCGAGTTGCACCTGGAGTCGCTCGCGGAAATCCTCAGGGCCAAAATCACTCAGACCCGTCGCTGCAATGGCGGCTTCGCAGATGGCATCGACTGTTAGTTCGGTGTGAACGGTTTCGCCATAGTCGATGCCCATCTTCTGAATGTCATTGAGCACTGGCGATGCAAGGTCATCGATTCGAATTTCATTTCCCATAGAATCTGTCCTTGTTACAGCGCGAGGTATCCGCCATCGATGGCGAATGCGGTTCCGGTGGTGAATGACGAAGCTTCCGACGACAAGAACAAAACCGCCGCGGCAACTTCTTCAGGTGTTCCCATGCGTCGCATGATTTGCTTGGCGAGTTCGCCATCAAGCATTTCCTGAAACGGTTTCATTGGTGCGGTCATTGGGGTATCGATGAGGCCGGGGGCAACCGCGTTGACGCGAATTCCGTCATTCACCCAATGCAGTGCCAGGTTTCGCGTGAGGGCAAGCAGCGCAGCCTTTGAGGATGAATAGCCGGGCACAATCGTTGTTGCTCGGTAGGTCATCATCGAAATGACGTTGACCACACTCGCGCCGCCCGGCATCGTGCTCTTTGCCAGTGCTTCACGAGCCCGAACGCTGAGGCGTTGAGCACCCTCCACATTCATGGCGAGCGATGCTTGGAATCCTTCGGGGCTCCATTCATCGAGCCCATCGGGGAAGTTCGCACCGGCGTTATTCACCAACACATCCAGCGATCCAAGACTTGCTGCAAGCGCATCGACTGCATCGCCATCACGCATTTCCAGTTGCTTGTAGGCGAAGCGCGAAAGTTCGGTGTCGTAGTCAGCAGCCGAAGCACGTGTGCCGGTGACCGTAACTGAGGCACCCGCATCAGCAAATGCCGACGAAATGGCGTAACCGATGCCACTCGTACCGCCGGTGACGAGAACCGAAACGCCAGTGAAATCAAACGAAACCTTGTTACTCATTCGGCACCTTCCATGGTGATCATGACCTTGCCGCAGTCCTTTGAACCTTCGAGAACCGCAAGGCCTTCTCCGAATTCCTCGAGGGAAAGCTTGTGACTAATGACTGCAGACAAATCGCGACGTTCAAGCAACTCGATCGCGTCTTCAAATCGTTCGGGATATTCCATTGATCCACGAACGGTGAATTGCTTCATAAGCAGGTTGACGTAGTTCGTGGAAACAGGGCGATAGTGCAGAGCCACGATCACGAGACAACCATCGACTCGACCGTTCTGCAGCACGTCGCCGATGACGCTGTCGGCACCAGAGGCTTCGATGAAGACATCGGTCGCCGCGGTCGGGCCAAACATGAACGGCACCTCGCCGTGGATGCGCTTGAGTTCGGCCCACACATCAACCTCAGACGGGTCAAGCACATGGGACGCGCCGAGTTGCTTGGCCAAATCGAGTCGGGCATGGCTGAAGTCAATGGCGACAACGTC
>CANGMY010000097.1 GCA_947455015.1 Microthrixaceae bacterium
CATGCCCGCCGGCTTACTCAACAAACTTTCAATCCGGGCGTTCAACGAATTGTGGTTCCGCAAAGCTCCCGTTGAGCGACGCGACGAAATTCAATCGATTCCCACGTTCTTCCACCCGCTCGACATGGTTCGCGGTTGGAATCGCATTTACGGACCAGCTGGCTTCCTGCAATGGCAGTTCGTCATTCCGTTTGATGCAACGAACACACTCTCCACAATTGTTGAAGAGATCAGTCAATCCGGCTGCACATCATTCCTTGCGGTCCTGAAATCATTCGGCGAAGGGAACGCGGCGCCACTTTCGTTCCCGGCTGGCGGCTGGACACTCGCCCTCGACATTCCCGCTGGAGTCCCCGGACTCGGCCCGCTTCTCGATCGCCTCGACGATCTTGTTGTTGGTGTCGGCGGTCGCATCTACCTCGCGAAGGACAGTCGTGTTCGTCCCGAGCTCTTGCCACAGATGTATCCGCGACTCGATGAATGGAAAGCGATTCGCGAGCGAGTCGATCCCAACCGCAAGATTATGAGTGACCTCGCCCGACGTCTCGGACTGTAAACGCAATCAGCCAGCGTTGCGCTTGGACTGAATCCAGGTCCAGCACTCGTCAATATGCCCCATCAGGTCCTCTTGCGAACCATCGTTCGGGACGATGAATGCCGCAACAGCTCGACGTTCTTCGCGTGTGGCCTGCAACTTCATCCGAGCACGCGCATCGTCGGCATTGAAACCACGGAACTCAACGAGCCGCTGCACTGCAATCTCAGGGTCAGTGTCGACGACGATGATGCCTTCGGTTTCATACGCCTTTGATTCAACAAGCAACGGAACATCGAGAATCACAACATTGTCGGTCTCGCGTTGTGCGTCGATTCGCCCGTCGATCGCTTCGCCAACTTTGGGATGCACGATCGCGTTGAGTGCTTTCAATTGCTCGGGATCGTTGAACACGATGTCGGCAACAGCTTGACGGTTGAGCGTTCCATCTTCGGCAAGGATTCCATCGCCGAAGTGTTCGACCATTGCTGCCAGCACCGCGCCGCCCGGCGACTGGAGTTCGCGAACGACCAGATCGGCATCAATAACGATCGCGCCACGACGAGCGAATTCCGCCGAGACCGTTGACTTTCCCGAACCAATACCGCCCGTAAGACCAAGTAGAAGCATCGCCGGAACGTACCAGAGCGCGTCTCAATGTTTTTCCGCGCATTTCGCTCACACTTTTGCCAACCCGGCCGACAAGAAGTGCATGACCAACACAGCGATGCACCCAACCCGTCCCGCCCTCACCGATTGGCGGGGTTATCCCGTCACCGTCACTCGCCGAGAGGAAGAAGTCCTCCAGGCCATTTGTGACGGCTGCTCAACGCCCGAGGTGGCCTCACGGCTCTACCTTTCGCAGAAGACCGTGAAGAACCACCTCGCGTCGATTTATCAGAAGCTCGACGCGCGCGACCGAACGCAGGCGGTTCTCACCGCGCTGCGTTTAGGGATCGTGCGTCTCGATTGATCACCGGCCCAGGCCGGTGAGACTCACTCGGCGGCGTCGGCCTCTGGGGCAGGTGTCTCGGCAGCAGCTTCAGCAGCGGCTTCAGCAGAGGTCGGCACCGGCGGGATCGAGGTATCGCCCTGTTCGGCGTAGTACTCGGCCCATGCTTCCTGAGCTTCAGTGGTCTCGCCACCGATGTAGTTGCCCTCGGTGTCATAGGCGTGCTCACCGAAGTGCTCCTGGTACTCAGCAGCAACAACGCCACCTTCGGCAGCCTGCTTGATGGAAAGGCTGATGCGACGACGCTGAAGGTCGAGGTCGATGATCTTGACCCAGAGTTCTTCACCCGGCGTGACAACCTGCTCGGGAAGATCGACATGGTGTGCCGACATTTCCGAAATGTGCACGAGGCCTTCGATGCCGTCGCCAACCTGCACGAAGGAACCGAACGGAACGAGCTTGGTGACACGGCCGTAGACGAGTTCGCCGACCTGATGGGCGGTGGCGAATTCCTGCCACGGATCCTGCTGGGTGGCCTTGAGCGAAAGGCTGATGCGCTCGCGGTCGAGATCGACCTCGAGGACCTGAACGTCGATTTCGTCGCCAACCTGCACAACGGAACCGGGATGGTCGACATGCTTCCAGGAGAGCTCGGAAACGTGGACGAGACCGTCCATGCCGCCGAGGTCGACGAACGCACCGAAGTTCACGACCGAAGACACAACACCGCGACGGTTCTCGCCGGGCTTGAGGTTGGCAAGGAAGTCCTCGCGCTGTTCCTTCTGGGTCTCTTCGAGCCAGCCACGACGTGAGAGCACGACGTTGTTGCGGTTCTTGTCGAGCTCGATGATCTTGGCTTCGAGCGTGCGGCCGACATACGGCGCAAGGTCGCGAACGCGGCGCAGTTCAACAAGCGATGCGGGAAGGAAGCCGCGAAGGCCGATGTCGATGATGAGGCCACCCTTGACGACCTCGATGACCGGGCCGCTGACGACACCGTCTTCTTCTTTGATCTTTTCGATCGTTCCCCAGGCACGCTCGTACTGTGCGCGCTTCTTGGAAAGAACGAGACGACCTTCTTTGTCTTCCTTCTGAAGAACAAGTGCCTCGATGACATCGCCCATTGAGACGATTTCGGAGGGATCGACGTCATTGCGAATCGAAAGTTCGCGAGAAGGAATGACGCCTTCAGACTTGTAACCAATGTCGAGAAGAACTTCGTCGTGGTCAACCTTGACCACGGTGCCTTCGACGATCTGTCCATCTTCAACCTGCACCATCGATGCGGTGTAGGCATCGTCGAGCGACATTCCACCAAGATCGTCTTCGATCACCTGACGCGGAACGTAGGTGCCGTCGGCTGAGAACGTACCCATACCTGAGGGTGCTTCTGCGACGGGTGTGGCTTCTTCAATGGTGGACTGCTCGGACACGAGGGTTCTCTCTTCGATGGACAGGAAGTAGGGGATGGGACAACTCCCCCACAGGCGCGAGGAAGAACGGCAAGGCTAGACCCCTGTCCACAGGCGCCGCCAGCCCGCAAACTGCAGGTCAGACCGTTGGACGGGTGGCCACGAGCAGAAACTCGGGCCGGTCAATCTCGGGAGTTCGGCGGGCGTACTCCCCGGGGGTCACTGACCAGACCGCATCGACCTGCAATCCGGCCCGAGCAGCGAGCAATCGCAGCTCCCGAGGGGTGAAACAGGTGGTCCAGAGGTCTCGGTTGGTTTCAGTGCCATCGGGGGCACGGAGCGGGGCCGATTCGTGATTCACGCCGGCATCGGGGTCGAAGGTGTCGATGTCTTCGAGCCAACGGATCTGGAAATAGGACGAAAAGGCCGAAACGGCGATGCGACCGCCGGGCCGAAGGGCTCGGGCCATGCCGTCGAGCACCACGCCGTCCGGGTCGGGGCCGGCTGCGGCCGCTCCCCCGGCCAGGCCGAAGGCGCCTTGGCAGAGCGAGATCACTGCATCGAACTCGCCGTCGAAGGGAAGGGCTCGGGCATCGAGGCGTTCGAAGGTGGCGCCTTCGGGTGCCCCGTCTCGAGCGAGATCAATGAAGGTCTGAGCGATATCGACGCCGTGGACGGCGATGCCGCGCTCGGCAAGCGCGTAAGCGTGCCGGCCAGGACCACAACCAACATCGAGCACGCGCATGCCGGGTGTCAGACCAAGTTCGTCAACCAAGAAGTCGACTTCATTGGCCGTACCCATCGTGAACGAATAGCGCAGGTACGAGGTTCCGAGATGATCGGCGATGCCCTCGAACCAGTGACCTTCGGGCGCGTCGCTCACATCAACCCTTGGCCGCAGCCCACGAGTCACCGTGCGAAAGGTTCACTTCGAGCGGAACCCGAAGATCGAATGCACCCGACATTGCTTCAAGCACGATTGCGGTGACTGCGTCGAGATCGGCGGGCGGCACTTCGCAAATGACTTCGTCGTGCACCTGCAAGATAAGACGACTGGTTGAGCCTGCCGCGTCGAGCGCTCGATCAAGGCGGATAAGCGCAACTTTGAAGATGTCAGCAGCAAGACCCTGGATGCCCGCGTTCATTGCTTGACGTTCGCCGGCTTGGCGAATGCGGAAGTTGTCTGATGCCAGTTCGGGAATCTGACGACGACGGCCGAACAACGTTTCGGTGTACCCCTTTTCGCGAGCTTCAGCGACGGTTCGTTCCATGTAGTCGTGCACAGCAGGGAACGCCACGAAGTACGCATCGAGAATTTGTTGCGCTTCACCGATCGGAACACCCAGACGTTGCGCCAGGCCAAACGCTTCCATGCCGTAAGCAAGGCCGTAGCTGACCATTTTCGCTTTGGACCGTTGTTCGATCGTGACCGTTTTGGGATCGACGTCGAACACTCGCGCTGCGGTTGCGTTGTGAATGTCTTGACCCGATTCAAACGCACCGATCAAACCTGGATCTTCCGCTAAGTGCGCGATGCATCGAAGTTCGATCTGGTTGTAGTCGGCAATGAGCAACGTGTAACCCTTGGCCGGCACGAACGCTTTGCGGAACTCGCGACCGAGTTCGCTACGCACGGGAATGTTGTGCAGGTTCGGAGCATCGGAACTCAAACGACCGGTACGAGCGACGGTCTGGTTGAAGGTCGCATGGATGCGGCCGTCGGCTGCGATTTCAGTGAGGAGACCTTCGCCATATGTCGAACGAAGTTTCTCGACCTCGCGATAGCCAAGGAGGTGTTCGATGATCGGATGCTCGCCCAACAGCTTCTCGAGTGTTGCTGCATCGGTCGAGTAGCCAGTCTTCGTTTTCTTCTGCGGAGTCAGTTCCAACTTTTCGAACAGGATCTCGCGCAGTTTCACCGTGGAGTTCACGTTGAACTCTTCACCGGCATCAGCCCAGATAAGTGTGCGGAGTTCATCGCAACTCGCAACGAGTTGATCGCGCAGCTTTCGGAGTTCGCCTTCGTCGACACCAACGCCCAGAATTTCCATGCGGGCAAGAACGCGGACTAGCGGAACTTCGATATCGGTATTGAGGTCGGCGAGTCCGCGAGCAACCAGAGATTCTTGAAGCGGATCGACAAGCGCGTTTACGCCCAGCGCTCGACGCGAGGCTCGTTGAGCGAGGGCCGACGTATCGGCTCCACCAAAATCGAGCTGGCCTTCGCCTTGGTCATCGTCTTGGGGCAATCGAGCGTCGGCATACCGATCAAGCAACGGCTCAAGCGAATAGCGAGGCTCAGCCGGATCAAGCAGGTACGCCGCGATCATCGTGTCGAGGGCAAGGGATCGAAGATCGATACCGCAAGTGTCGAGACCGCGCATGAGTGCCTTGGCATCGTGGGCAACAACAGCCCGGCCGCCGTCGGCGAACAGCGCTGCAGCCGCAGCGGCAACCTTTGGAGCAGCGAGCGTCTCGGCCGAAATCCATGCGACTTCACCCATGGCGGCATCGGTCACGAGGGCGAGTCCTTCAAATTCGGAACGCCCTTCGTCCCCCGCCCAGGCGCCCGCAGCGGCAAGCGGCGTGCTGACCTTTGCGAGTTCGCCGAAGAGGGCAGTGGCATCTTTCTGCGTAGAGACGTCGGTGCGTTCGGCTTCGAGGACGCCGGCGCTGACCGCCTCGGCCGAATCGTTGGCAACGCCTAAGACCCCGATCAGGCGATCGAACAACTGACGGAACTCGAGGAAATCGAATAATTGACGAACTTCGGCAAGGTCGAAATTGCCGATCTGCAGTTCGTCGGGATCGACGGTGACCGGCGCGTCGTGACGCAACGCCATTAAGTCGATGTTCATTCGAGCTTTGTCTTCGTTTTCGGCAAGGTTTTGCCGCAACTTCGGCGTGAGTTCATCGAGGTGCTCGTAAATGCCGTCGATACCGCCGTACTGATTGATCAGTTTCGCTGCGGTCTTTTCACCAACTCCGGGAACGCCGGGAAGGTTGTCGGAGGGATCACCACGCAGTGCGGCGTAATGCACGTAATCAGTTGGCTTCACGCCCGTGCGTTCCAAAATGCCGGCTTCGTCGTACAGCGCGTAGTCGGAAACGCCGCGCTTGTTGTAGAGCACTTTGATGTGTGGGTCGTGAACGAGCTGGTAGCTGTCGCGATCGCCGGTGACGATGATGACGTTGTCGCC
>CANGMY010000098.1 GCA_947455015.1 Microthrixaceae bacterium
CATGGAGCACCGAATCCGTAGTTCTTGAGAACAGATTGACCTTCTGTCCCGGTAACGAAGGCAACCCATGCTTGAGCTGCAGTGCTGTTGGTCGAGGTTGAGAGTGCGGCGATTGGGTACTTGGCGATGACATTGACATCGGCGGGGATTACAACGCCGTCGGCGGCGCCGTTCGTTGCGCTGATGTCAGTTGCATAAACGATTCCTGCGTCAGCTTCGCCCGCAGTCACTTTTGCAACAATGCCCTTCACATCTGGTTCAAGGCTTGCGGGACTTACCTTGACGCCTGCCTTTTGAAGAACCTGTGCGCCGTACTTCCCGATCGGAACCTCGGGTGCACATGTGATGTAGATCAGCCCTGACTTCGAGAGGTCAGCGAGCGATGAAATCTTGGCGGGATTACCTTTTCGCACGATGATCTCTAGCGAGTTCGTTGCAAAAATTGTCGGAGTTCCGGTCAGCAACTTTTCGTTAAGAAAAATTTCGGTCATGTTTGCTTCATCGGCGGAAGCGAAAACATCAATTGGAGCAGCATCGATGATTTGCTGCGCAAGGGTCGACGAGGCTCCGAAGTTCACGGTGACGTTCACTCTCGGGTGGGCCTTTTCAAATGCAGCCTTCAGGTCGGTGAAGGCACCTTGAAGGGAAGACGCCGCTGAGATCGTGAGGGAGCCCGACAGCGAATCGGGAGAGGTCGTGGAGGAACGGTTCGACGACGAGCCACAGGCGACAGCAACGAGGGAGACCGCCAGGAGAAGAGCGGTAACGAGGCAGACGCGCCGCGAGCGTACAAATGGGGGCGCGGCGGAGGTCACGTCGGCATGGTAGTCAGATCCTGACTACTTACATCAACTTCTGACGACCTCACCGGTACCATCGGCCGGTGACCCGCAACGACCCCGCTCTCGCCGAAAAGGTCTGCTTGGCGTTGGTTGCTGAAGGTCCGACGCATGGCTGGGCTGTTTCCGCAGTTCTGGCTCCCGACGGCGAGATCGGCCGGATCTGGTCACTGACCCGACCGCTCACCTATCGGGCCCTTGATCAGTTGGCGATCGATGGACTGATCGAAAAGGTTGGGACAGCGCCAGGCGGGGGCCGAAGCCGGACACTTCTCGACGTCACCGCCTCGGGTCGCGCGAAGACATCGGTGTGGCTGAATGAGCCGGTCGAACTTCCGAAAGATGTCCGTACCGAACTGTTGGTGAAATTCACCCTGCGGTCGCGGGTTGGTCTTCCTCTGGAATCGCTCGCCGCTGATCAGCGCACGCTTTTTGCGCCCCTGCTGAATGGGTCGGTGTCAGGAGATGATTCCGATTTCGTTGCCCGCTGGCGGCGAGAGCATCTCGTCGCGATCGACCGGTTTCTCTCCTCGTTTGGGGCGCCGACCGCATGAGTCCGAAACCGGGGGGCTTCGCTGCGTTGCGTCATCGCAACTTCCGTCTGTACCTGATGGGCCAAGGGTTGTCGCAGGCTGGCACCTGGATGCAGACCGTTGCAATGGGTTGGCTCGTTCTGAAAGTCACAGGAAGCGGCGGAATGCTCGGTCTCGTCAGTGCTGCGCAATTCACGCCCACACTTTTGTTTGGAGCCTTTGCCGGCACGCTTGCTGATCGTCACAGTCGATGGCACATGTTGCAGATCACGCAGGTGCTCGCTGCAACGATCGCGATTCTCCTTGGCGTCATGGTCGTAACAGACACGATCGCCGTTTGGAGCTTGTTCGTGCTCGCTGCGGCATTTGGAACCGTAAATGCGTTTGATATGCCAATTCGTTCGTCATTCGTTTACGAATTAGTGGGACCGGACGACATCACGAGTGCTGTCGGCATCGGAAGCACGACGAACAACGTGGCCCGCATTTTCGGACCAGCAGTTGCCGGTGTACTCATTGCCGTCTTTGGTCTTGCGGTGCCATTCATGGTGAATGGCATTAGCTATCTCGCCATCACCGTTGCGTTACTTCTCATGCGCCGCTCGGAATTTGTTCCAAAGGCTCCGGTAAAGAAGGAAAAGGGTCAGATTCGCGAAGGGGTCAAAGTGGTTTGGGCGGATCCTCGCCTACGAACGCCAATGCTTATGACGGTGGTCATCGGTTTGCTCGCGTATGAAAATCAGATTTCCTTGCCTCTCTTCGCGAAGTTCACTTTTCACCGCGAGGCAACTGGTTACGGCGTGTTGTCATCACTCATGGGTGTTGGTTCGGTCATCGGTGGATTGCTCATTGCTAAATTTGGTCGTGCAACGCACCGACGGTTGGGCTTTGCATCGCTGTTCCTTGGCGCGTCGATGCTCGTTGCTGCGGTGATGCCAACGTTCTGGACGATGGCGACTGCGCTGCTGCTCGTCGGTGCCGGAAGTGTTGCATTCATCACCATGAATTCGGCGACGCTGCAACTCACGTCACCTGTTGCAGTGCGAGGGCGAGTGATGGCGCTCTACATCACCGCGATCATTGGTACGACGCCGATCGGCGGACCAATCATCGGGTGGATCGGCCAACACATCGATCCGCGGGCGACCTACGTCACGGGAGGACTCGCATGCCTGATCACCGCGGCCTTCGCATGGCCCTCCTTGCAACGTTCCACCGAAGAAGCGGTTTCCGATGAGGAGGCCGAAGCGATTGAAGCTTCGTCGATCGTGACTGCCGAAACCCTTATGGGTGACAAGGATTCTTCGGTTCCAGGAGCGCTTCCCCCTACTGAATAGTGGTGGCGCAAAGGTGCCGAGAGGGGAGATGGTGTGAACCCTCTCCGCATTGGCCATACTTGTGGACCGGTTTCAGGAAGGCATTCATGAAGTTCACTGTCGGTTCCAAGGTCATCTATCCCGCTCACGGCACTGCCGAGGTCACTGGTCGTTCGACACGAGTGGTCGATGGCAAGAAGGTCAAGTACCTCGAATTGTCGGTTGCGGCTGGTGATGACTCATGGCGCGGCGGCAACCTCAAGGTGTCAGTGCCCGAGGATCGTGCAGAAGATCTTGGTGTGCGTCAGGCCATTTCTGAAGAAGAGGTCGAGGACGTACTCGCAGTGCTTGCAGTTCGTAACGTCCGCGTTCCTACGAACTGGTCACGTCGTTTTAAGAACCATCAAGAGAAGATGAAATCGGGCGACATTTACGAATGCGCCGAGGTTGTTCGAAACCTTGCGCTTCGCGATCGTCAGTCTTCGCTTTCAAGCGCCGAGAAGGCGATGCAAATTCGTGCGCGTCGAATTCTTGTTTCGGAACTCGCAGTGTCGTGGAACACCACGATGGAAGACGCCGGCGCTCGCGTCGACGCTGTTCTCGCCGAGGACTAAAACTCAGTCCGCTTTCTTGGCGGGTTGAATCACATCTTTGAGAGCTTCATCAGAAAGCACAAACGCGTCGTTCGTTGCTTCCGCGCCTGGCTCAACGAGTTCTGGCCATTGCGTGCCGAGCAGGACCGCAACTTCGAAGAGCTCGGTGACCGATCCTTCGAAGCGCATGAAGCCAACAACCTCGCCGGTGTTGATGTCGACGGCCCACACGCCACACTCACGAGGTGTGTCGGCCTGAGTGATCGGGAGTCCGTCGAACACGGTCTCGCGGACTTTGGAAAGTCCGATGAAGGCGATGTTGCCCACGAAGGAAAGTCCGCGAGTGAATCCAGGGAGGATCGCGATGGTTTCGCGTTCACCGGTTTCGATATCGACGGTGCAAAGAGCTCCACGACCAGACTCAAGGACCCACAACTTGCCGTTATGCCAGCGCGGCGAGTGAGGCATTGAAAGACCAACCGTGATTGGTGCGCCGCCGTCGATATCGAGAATCGCACCACCCGAGGCTTTGTCGTCGCGCCAGCCGTTCGGCGTATCGGTCATGCCGAGGACGGTGACGTACTTCGGGCGACCGTCGACCATTGCTAATCCGTTGAGATGGCAACGATCGTCGGCCGAAAGGCCGGAGATGAACTGTGGTCGCCATTGCGGAGCGAAGGAGTTCTCACGGTCGAACTTCACCAAGGACGAAAAGCGCGTTGCAACTGCCCAAAGTTCACCGTCGGCGTCGTAGCCAAGATCGTGAATACGAATGTCGCCGGTGGTGTGGCCGCGGCGCGGCATGTAACACGCGTCGATGCGACCTTCCGGATCGATTGTTGAGGCAGCGGCTTGTTGATTCCAGAACTCCCACACGGTTGTCTTCGTGCCAAGAGCCAACTTTGCTCCTTGCACGGCGACACCCATTGGGCTTGGGAAGTAGCGAAGGTGGGTGTTGACCTTGTCGCCGTCGCGACGCACAAGAACAAGACGGCCGCTTTGGTATGTCGTCACCGCAAGCGAACAGTTCGCGGCTTCGAGAATGCTGGCGAACGAACCGGTGAAGACGCTGGAGAAATCGGTGGGGATTGCACCGTCGGGTTCTTCAGTGAGTCCAACCTTCACCGCTTCTGCACTGCGAGTCTTCGAAGGCTGGATGGGGGGCGGGTCGGCGAAAACATCGTGAGCACGAACCGCAACCGGATCGACGATGTCCCAGACCTTCTTCATTTCTTCGGCGTTGCGTTCCCACTTTGAAGCCTGCGGGGCTTCGAGCGTTGTTGCCGAGATTGGGAGCGTTCCGCCGGTTTCGGTGTCCCACGTGAGGTCGAGGTTGCTGCACAAACGGGCAAGTTCTGCATCTGGGTCGGCGAGCAACGCGGAGTAGCTCGTGACGCACCAGCGATCGGGGTCGAGCGCCTCGAGGTCGTCAAGCATCATCGTTGTTGCAGTGGCCCACTGGTTGGCAACAACTTCTGGAAGTGATTTGCCGATGAGATCGCGCCAACCGGGTGTGAGTAGAAGTGACCAACGGTCGCCGGTCCATTCCGGAAGATCGGGGTAGGTCACGAACCGACCTGAACGCCAAGCGTCGAGCATGCTGCTGATCGTTTCGCGAGGGTCGCGCCACAAGTAAACGAACTTGGCATCGGGATAGGCGGCTGCAAGGAAAGGAATGCGAAGCGAGTTCTTCGGCGTCTTCTCGATCATGCGCACGACCGAGCCGGGCTGCACGGGTTCGCCGTCGCGGTCTTTCAATCGACGAACAAAGGAACCGCTGAGCTTTTCGATGACTTCGGTAGTGATGTCGTCTTCGGTGAGTCGGTTTGAATCCCAACCGTGCGAAGCAGGAGCGAGCGCGGGGAAGGCCTCAATCAGCTGGTGGCTTTCGCCACCAATTGTGTAGGACTCTTTTGCGCGCATCATTGCTTCGAACAACATCGTGCTGCCCGAGCGTGGTGAGGAAATAATGAACACTGGCCGGTCGAGAGTGATCGGTTCACCGATTTGCTTCGGCGCAGGCATGGCCGGAGCAGCGGGGGCCGGTGCAGCCGAAGGCGCGGCTGCTCCCTCGGGTGTGGCGGCGATGGCAGTGCCCATGCCGCTCGGTGCAGCAGCGGCGCCAGGTTGCGGTATCGAAGGACGCAGCACCAGTTGTCGGATCGCTTCGTTGACTTGGACGGTGTTGGGCAGTGCCGCTGAGTAGGGCTCAACGATTGCGTCGGCTTCGTCGCGAAGCTTTGTGTACGAATCGGAACCCTGAGGGCTATCGCCAAAATGAGCCCAGCACGCTTTCCACGAGCGACGGAAAGGAATGAGTGCTCGGTCGAGTTCGACAGCACGGTCGAGATCGACTTCTGCATACTGGTGAAGGATGTTCGCGAGCGTTTGGTCGATTTCGGCCGATGGCATCACTGATTGCAGGTTGGCCGTCTCGAACGCGATTGCGGAAACTTGCTGCACCTGCGGGAGCGGCGCGTTCGCGTCAGCTGCACCTGTCTGTCGATCGATCAGCGACCAGAAACCCGCACCGCCGACGGTGTCGATCACGAGATGAATACGTGGCGCGTTGACGGGGTTTTCGACGCGATGAGGTTCCCATGTGTCGAACACCCAGCACGAACCTGGCTCCATATGCACCGATTCGTCATCGACATGAAAGAGCACGGCAGAGTCGGTGATGATCGGGATATGAACGCGGAGATGGTCCCACCAATACCGATTCGTGTCGACGTGTGACTTCACTTCGGACTCGATATCGATCCGCATGAGGCGGGCGCGTCCGATTGGGCAACCGAGGCC
>CANGMY010000099.1 GCA_947455015.1 Microthrixaceae bacterium
CCTGGCTCAGCAGTTCGGTTCCGCCGACGCGACACCGAGCGCTGGAAGGACGGCACCGTCACCCGCCGCGAGGCCGATGGCAGCCTCGGCGTCTGCGATTCCAAGGGAGCGATGCGAGCCATGCCGCTCGATGCGGTCGAGGTCAAAGATCGCGGCCCTCGTGGCGGCGTCATGTGGGTCCCGCTCACCGAGTGGGCTGACCGCACCGAGCAACTCAAGCTGCTCTAAGCACCTACCGCGGCGTGAGTTGCCGAACCGCTTCTTCGGTATCGACACCGGCCATTCCCAGAACGGCAAGAGCTGGAGTTGTGACACCGTTGTCGATGTAGCGCTGGATATGCGCACGACATTGTTCGTAGGAACCGTGCACGATGAGTTGGTCGACAACCTCATCGGGGATCGCCGCGAGTGCAGCAGCACGATCGCCGGCTTTCCATGCATCCCACATTCCCTGCAACTGCGGTCCGCGTCCTAACCATTCGTGGAACGCGGCGTACACCGGAACGTTGAGATAGGCGGCGATTGCAAACTTTGCTTGCGCGCGCACGGTCTCGGCATCTTCTGAGGGAACGACAAAGATTCGAGCAACGATTTCTTTGTCTTCTCCGTGCGCATTAACGATTGGGGCAACGCGAGCGACATCGTCAGCCGACAACCAGTTGATGATCGCGCCATCACCTTCACGACCGGCAAGGCTCAACATGCCCTCGCGAAGTGCGGCAATGAGAATCGGCACGCGTTGTTCGGGAACAGCGCTGAGTTTGAAGCCGCGGATTGAGAACGTGTCGTAGGTTTCGGTGACTTTTTCACCGGTGAGTGCAGCACGCACGAAACGAACCGTGTCGCGAACTCGCTTATAGGGATCGTCGAACGACATACCGTTCCAACGACCAACGATGACATCGGATGACGTTCCGAGGCCCAACACAAACCGACCGGGTGCGGCTTGCGCCATCGCCAACGCGCTTTGCGCAATCACAGCGGGACCGCGAGTGAAGACCGGAACGATGGCAGTGCCGAGACGAAGCGAGGGCGCCCACTGCGAGGTCAGCGCAAGCGGCGTGAACGCATCGGTGCCATCGGTTTCGGCCGACCACGCGTCGGTGTAACCGAGTTCGGCAAGTTCAGCGATGCGATCGCGTTGTGCATGCAACGGCACGCGATCGAACGGAATGGTGATGCCATACCCGCGATAGGGCTCCATTAGTTCGCCTTCCAAGGACGAATCATTGCCGACTGACTGGCTGTCGCCATGAGAGTTCCGTCTTCGGCCCACAAGTAGATGTGGCCATGACCGAACCCGCGCGCAACAGCTTCGATACGCACATCGGCGAGCACCCATTTGGTGGGCACGATGTTCATCACGCGGATCGTGTTATCGAGACTGTTCGAGTTGATTTCCGACGTGACGGCCATACCGAGGCCCATCGGAACGAAATCGCCCAACACCGCTAGCGATGCAGCAGAAGCCTCAAGGATCTCGGGCATGCGAACCCAGAAGGCGGTGTGGCCGGTACCGGGTTCATCGATGGCCATGCGCATATCGAGTCGACTGGAAATGGAGTTACCCGGATCGAACCGGAGTTGGCGCGGAGGACAATCCTCTGGCCGAGGAACCTCGGGCGCCGTGATCCATTGGCCTTCTTCGGCCATTTCGCGGCTGCCGAGCGAGGCATTCACGATGAAGATCGTCGTATCGCCGACCTGACCAGTAACGCGGGCCTGGGTCGTGGTGCGACCGGAGGCATCGATCCGAATGTCGAGATCGACCACCGAAGGCGGCTTTGTGTAGTTGATGTACTGAGCGCAGGCCCACACCACAGGCCGTTCGGTGACCCGCTCAAGGGCGTCGATCGCTGCACCAAGGCCGCAACCGCCAAAGAGCGTGCCGAGACCGCTGCAAATGCCCTCGGTGACGGGCAGGTACCAGCGCATGGGGTTGTGTGTGGGCTGGAGTCCCAGCCATTCCTTTGCATCCACGGCAGGGAGCGTAGATGGCCGGAGGTTCTTTACCTCCACTGTCACACCCCTTCGGCACACTGACTGTCATGAAGAAGCGACCCACCCTCCACACCAGCGGTGTCCATCGCCTCCCCGAGGGGCCTGCCTCTTGGCAGATCGATGACACCACTCGCCAGCGAGCGTTGGCAGGCATCGCACAGGCTCGTGCCGCGCTAGCAGCGGCACTGGCCTCACACGATGCGCCGCCGACTCTTGAGCTGCACGATCACGCACAAGCGGCCTGAGCCACCATCGGTAGCGGCCTGAACGGTCCACGACGTCAGGGCATAGGATCTCCTCATGCGTGAAGTCGTGATTGTCGATGCCGTCCGTACCCCTGTTGGCCGCCGTAATGGAGCGTTGTCCTCCATGCACTCGGCCGACCTTCTTGCCGTGCCCTTCAAGGCGCTGTTCGATCGAACCGGCATGGATCCGGCCGATGTCGGTCAGGTCGTTGGTGGTTGCGTGAGCCAGATCGGCCAGCAAGCGTTCAACATCACCCGCACCGCCTGGCTCACCGCTGGACTTCCCCTTGAGGTCGCAGCAACCACCGTCGACACACAGTGCGGCTCGAGCCAACAAGCCGTCGACATTGCCTATGCACTTATCGCCGCTGGCGTGATCGACAGTGCTGTTGCTGGTGGCGTCGAAGTCATGAGCAAGGTCCCGATTGGTTCGAACGTTGCCAAGGGCCTCGACATGGGCTCGCCCATTCCGAAGACCTACTTCCCTCAGTACGAGTACACCTCGCAGTTCGACGGCGCCGAGCGCATCGCGAAGAAGTGGAACATCACCCGAGAAGACACCGATGCACTTGGGCTGTCGTCACAAGAACGCGGTGCACGTGCGTGGGCCGAGGATCGTTTCGCCACGCAGATCGTTCCGGTCGATGCCCCCGACCTTGGTGAAGACGGCAAGCCGTCTGGCACAACTCATCACGTCTCTCGCGACGAAGGTCTTCGTGACACCACCGCCGAAAGCCTCGCAGGCCTCAAGCCTGTGTTCGGCGAAGACGGCGTGCACACCGCTGGCAATGCATCGCAAATTTCCGATGGTGCAGGTGCCGTACTTCTCATGACTCCGGAGAAGGCCAAGGAACTTGGCCTCACACCTCTCGCTCGCATCGTCGACACTTGCCTCGTTGGCGTCGACCCCGTACTCATGCTCACCGGTCCCATCGATGCGACCCAGCATCTCCTCGAGCGCAACAACCTTTCGGTCAACGACATCGATCTGTTCGAGATCAACGAGGCGTTTGCCTCGGTCGTTCTGGCCTGGGCCCGCGAACTCGACGGCGATCTCGAACGAGTGAATCCCAACGGCGGCGCGATCGCACTTGGCCACCCGCTCGGCGGAACTGGTTCCATCCTCATCACCAAAGCCGTGCATGAACTCCAGCGCACTGGCGGCAAGCGCGCCATCGTGACCATGTGCTGTGGTGGCGGTCTCGGCACCGGCACCCTCATCGAACGGATCTAAACGGTTCGATAGTTCGTGGGACGACGAGTCCAACGAATCAATCTGCAGGAAAGAGCCTCGACCTTGGGTCGGGGCTCTTTCGCGTGACGCACGCACCTTCTATGGTCACCCAATCGCCGCGTACGCAGCCAGAACTCCCTCCCACCCGAGGCGTCAATGGCAACAAATGCACGCTCCACGCATCGAGCACCGCGCACACTTTCCAAACTCGAGCAATCCAATGCACGCCGACGTCAATCAGCTTGGATGGTCACGCTCATCGGTCTCCTGGGCGCGATGTTGTTCTTTGGTTCGATCCTGGCGTTTGTCTTCATTCTCAACACGGTTGCTCGGCGAAGTTCAGCGCCTTACGCCGCCGAACCCACGGTCATCGAAGTCATCGACGGCGACACCATCGATGTGCGCATCGGTTACAAGCGTCAACGCATCAGGCTTGTCGGCATCGACACTCCTGAAACCAAAGATCCCCGCAAACCGGTGCAGTGCTTCGGCCACGAAGCCAGTAACCACACCGCACAGCTGCTGCCTCGCGGCACCATCGTCCGGCTCGAACACGACCTCGAAGAGCACGACATCTACAACCGACTTCTCGCCTACGTCTGGCGGGCTTCAGACGGACTCTTCGTCAATCTCGATCTCGTCAGCGGCGGCTTCGCCGACATTCTTTCGATCGCCCCGAACACCGCCCACGCCGACGAGTTCCGAGCAGCGATGACCGCGGCCAAAGCCGCCCCCCGTGGGCTTTGGGCGACCTGTGGGGGTCCAGGTAAACCAGCCTCATGAGGACCTGAGCGGGCTCGGGCGATACCGTGACACCCGTGACAACACTCGCCGAACGTTTGGGTTATGCCGCTGATGCCCGATTGGTCATCATCAACAGCGACGACCTCGGCCTGTGTCATGCCTCCAATACCGGCATCTACGAATCTCTTCGACAAGGCGTGTGCACCAGCGCAACGCTCATGGTGCCGTGCGCATGGGCTCGTGAGGCGGCCTCGGACTTTCGTGGCGAAGACATCGGTGTGCACCTCACACTCAATGCCGAGTTTGAGCGTTACCGCTGGGGGCCAATCACTCACGCGCCGTCATTACTCGATGGCGACGGCGGTTTCCCTCGAACAGTGGCCGACCTTTGGGACCACGCCGATCTCGACGAGGTACGCCGCGAATGTCGCGCGCAGGTTGAACGAGCAATCCTTTGGGGCTTCGATGTCAGCCATCTCGATTCACATATGGGCGCCCTGCAACTTCGCCCCGAGTTCTTCGACGTCTACCTCGACCTCGCCGTTGAGTTCGCGCTACCACTTCGACTTTCAGGAGCGTCAACCGAACGAAGCATTGGCTTCCCGTTCCGTCGCCTTGCTGCCGAAGAGGGAATCATCTCGCCCGATCACTTCTTGTACGTCAATGGCGTCGGAAGTCGGCGGGCGATTGAAAAGGCAGTCTTCGAGTTACGTCCAGGCGTCACCGAAATGTATGTCCACCCCGCCACCGATACGCCTGAATTGCGAGCGATCGGAACCGACTGGGCATCACGAGTCGACGATCTCCACTTGGTATGTCACGACTCGCGCCTTCGCACGATGCTTAAGCGTTCCGGCGCTGTGCTCATCGGTTATCGCGAACTTCGCGAACTTCAGCGCGCTGGTTGATTGCAGTTTTCAGAGTTGCTTTGACATTCGCTGATAGCGGGTTGATGCAACAGCCCCCGTTGACTCAATAAACGAACGCGCAGCGTCGTCAGGTAGGTCGGCCACGACGACGCGATCGAATTCAGCGATCATCAAGTCGCGGCATATCTGGCCAAGCAATGCTTGACCAACACCACGACGACGAGCGGACTCATCAACAATCACCGGTCCTGTCCAACCTGCTCGCGTAATCGAATGACATCCGATTCCAACGACGACAGGATCAGCATCTCCGCGCAACGCGACATGGCAGGTTCCATGTTCAAGAGCACGCGCGATTTCGTCAGCGCTTCGCGGCCAGCCCGAAGTCGCAGCGAGCAACACTCTCGTGACGTCTTCGTCGTGAACGGCCCGACGAATCACGATGCCTGCCGGCGGTTCAGCGCGAAACGATGTCGCCACGTCATAGGACTGCCAGAACTCGTGCGTTTCGTAACCACGCGCCGAACACAGCGCTGCAATTGGTGATTCCGCAGGAACTCCGGGCCACAACGAAAACGGAAGTTCGCCGCCGACATGAATGCGCTGGGCACCCCGTTCCGACGCCCATTTCTCAGCGTGATCAAGAAGATCGCCGCCTCGGCCAGCGCGCTGAACACTCGGCCCGACAGCAATCAGGCGGATCGATGCAATGAGATCGCCATCGATATCGCGATCTACACCAACAGCGATCACTGATTCGCCATCGGGACTGGCCATCACAATGCCCGACCGTTCGTGACATGCAGTGAGAAGTTCGTCAGGGGTCAGATCTTCATCAGCGGCAACGCGCAGCATCAGATCGACGATGTCGTCGACACGATCGGCTCCCCATGGAACAAGTTCAATCACGCCGCTGGAGCCGCCACATCATTGGCTGGTACCGAGCGACCGCGAGACGTGAGGATGGTCGCCATCAACCCAACCACCA
>CANGMY010000100.1 GCA_947455015.1 Microthrixaceae bacterium
GGCGGAGCGGACTCCTTTCTGTCGAGGGTTCGCGACATCGCGGTTGAGGCCCACCAGCCATTTGGCTGGCAACTTGTTGGGGCCCTGAAAACCTCCCTGCGACGCGACGACGAATGCATCGTCATCTGGGCAATTCCTGCGTGGCAGCAGTGGTCTGAAGTTGAAAAGGCCCGAGACTCTGACCCGCGTCTCGCAGCGTGGCGTGACGTCCTTTGGGCGACGGACCACTACTCACGGTTCCTGATGTGCGATGCCCCTCTTGGACCGCTCAAGATCGGCCGGCAACCTGAGCGTTCAGATCGCAGTGTCGAGTGGAACGAACCGCAATGAGCAATTTCTTTCATTTACCCGTGCTACGAGGCTCTTGATGCATTTACGTGATTCCGAAAGTGACGCCATTTTCCGATCTGAAGTTCGCGAGTGGCTTCGCGGCGCGGTTGCATCAATGCCAACTCCGCCGTCACCAGACGATTGGCCCGGTCGACGGTCCTACGACGCCAAATGGCAGCGAATGCTTTTCGACGCTGGTTATGCCGGCATCAACTGGCCAGCAGAGCACGGTGGGCGCGGAGCGACTCCCACAGAACATCTCATTTTCCTTGAAGAATCGGCTGCAGCAAAGGCCCCCGATGTCGGCGTTGGGTTTGTCGGACAGATGCACGCCGGTCCCACGATCATCGCTGAAGGCACCGACGCGCAGAAGTCTCATCACCTTCGCGGGATCCTCACCGGTGATCACGTTTGGTGTCAGGGATTCTCCGAACCTGGATCCGGCAGCGATCTTGCATCGCTTCGCACTCGGGCCTTTCGCGATGGCGATGATTATGTCGTCAGCGGCCAGAAAATTTGGACCTCGCATGCGGTGGCTGCCGACTACTGCGAGATGCTCGTTCGCACCGACCCGAATGAGCTCAAGCACAAAGGCATCAGTTGGCTCATCATGCCGATGGATCTCCCTGGCATCGATGTCCGACCACTCGTCACGGTTCATGGTTCCACGGAGTTTGCAGAGTTGTTTCTCGACGAGGTCCGAGTTCCTGTCGCAAACCTTGTCGGCGACGAAAACGACGGATGGCGCGTTGCGAACGTCACGCTCAGTTTCGAACGTGGTACCGGTTTTGTTGGCGAACTCCTCGACACGACCAATGTCTTTCAAGAACTGATCCAATATTCCAAAGCATCCAGTCGAAATGGAAAGACCATTTGGGATGACGACAGCATCCGCCGCGAGGTGGGCATCATCGGGGCCGACCTCGACGCCTTGTGGGCGTTCACGAAGCGAAATGTCTCACAAGGCGCCCGTGGCGGGATGGTGATGGGTTCAGGGTCGGGCTTCAAGGTTGCGTTTGCAACGACACAGCATCGTCTCGGGGATCTCGCGCTTCGAGTGCTCGATCGTGCATCGCTCTCGATGGATGATCTCGGTGGTGAGCCCACTGGCGAACTTGTGCACAGCAAGTTGCATGCATTCGCGATCTCATTGGGTGGAGGAACTACTCAGATTCAGCAGAACATCATTGCCGAGCGCGTGCTCGGACTACCAAGGGAGCGCTGAGCATGGACCTTCAGCCGACAGATGACCAGGCCGCACTCGTCGAAATGATCACTGCCTTCGCCGCCGATCGGTTCTCGATCGAAACCGTTCGTTCGTTTGGAGAGCAAGGCGGTTTCGACAGATCGCGTTGGGCAGAACTCGCCGCCCTTGGCACATTCGGAATCTCGGTGCCCGAGGAACAAGGTGGCGTCGGGCTTCACTTCATTGATGCTGTCTTGGTTCACGAGGCGCTAGGCGCATCGCTCGTTCCCGGACCACTTGTCGCAGCAACCCTCGCTTCCGGCGTTATTGACGGCGTCATCGACGGGACAGTCGTTCCATGCATCATCAACGTCGGCAGCGAGGGTCCGCTTCTCGTCGAGAATTTCCGCTCATCTGATGTGCTTTTGATTATCGACGATCAAGGTGTCGGACTGGCACGTTGCGACGATGCAACCGGAGTCGACATTGGTCACCCGACCGATCCCACAACGCCGGTCACGATTCTCGATTCACTACCCAAGACCGAGCGCATTGGCGACTCTGATCTCGCTCGCGCCTGGCGTCGGCGTGGATCGCTTTTGGCATCCGCTCAGCTCGCTGGAAACTCGGCAGGAAGCACGAAACTTGCAGTCGAGTACGCGAAAGAACGTGAACAATTCGGCCGACCAATCGGTTCCTTCCAAGGACTCAAGCACCTTTTGGCCGATTCCTGGATTCGCACCGAGATGGCTCGGTCGTCAGTGTGGGCAGCGGGAGTCACGATCGATGAGCCAGAGGTTGGATCAATCGACCGCGCGATTGCGGGCGCCCGACTCACTTCCGCACGCGCAGCAACGGAAAATGCAAAGACGTGCGTTCAGGTGCACGGAGGTATGGGCTTCACCTGGGAGGTAGACGCCCACCTTTTCCTCAAACGGGCGTGGGTCCTTGAAACCCAGTTCGGTTCAATCGACGACGCCGCCGAAGATGTTGCTGATCTCTACGCCACTCGCTGAACTTCAATTCCACACCTGCTCATTTCGAGTCGACAGACCTCATGGCTGTTGCAACTGGCTAGCGAGGAAGAACCTCAGACGGCAATGGATGCCGGAAAACCCGAGCAGCGTTCTCACAAAGGATTGCGCGCAATTCATCGGACGGCAGATCGCCGTACGTGTCGGCGACGACCTGCTGTGTATCCGGCCATGTGCCGTCGCCATGCGGATAGTCGGTTTCAAACATGATGTTTTCAATACCGATGCGATGGCGAGTCACGATGGTCGATGGATCGTCGATAGTGCAGAAGGAAAAGTTGCGCTTCAGGACATCGGCAGGACGCGTTTCCCAACCAAGGCCGTAGCCGCTTCGATCGACGATGTTGTCGAGCCGATCGAGCAACATTGCCACCCAACCGATTCCGCCCTCGGACATCGTGATCTTGAGGTTCGGGTATTTCAACGGATACCCGGACCACAACCATTCTGCGCAAGCCGCCAGTGACAACTGGCCAAACATCGTGGCGCCCAACTGAAGTGCAGGTGCGTCGGCTGGCGATGGGTAGCCACCAGAGGAACCGACGTGGAGGGCAATAACCGTGTCAGTTTCGGCACATGCTTGGACGATCGGGTCCCAGTATCCCGAGAACAATGAGGGGAAGCCAATGTTTTGTGGTCGCTCGGGAAGAGTGACAGCAACGAAACCGCGAGCAGCGTTGCGCCGAATCTCGGCAGCACCCTTTTCTGGATCAGCGAGAAAGGTAAGACCCAACGGGATGATGCGATCCGTTGCCGGCTGCCACCACTCTTCGTAGAGCCAGTCGTTCCAAGCCTGCGTTGTTGCGTAGCCAAGGTCAAGGTCGTCGATTTGCGCAAACACTCGGCCACAGAAGCCGGTGATCATCGAAGGAAAGTTCATCGATGCCCACACGCCGTTGAGGTCCATGTCTCGGACTCGTTCACTAATGTCCCAGCAGCCCTTCCGCATGTCGGAGAACTTGGTGGGCTCAAGATTCTTCATACTCTTCTGACGACCAGCAACTGCGTTCATGCCGACCTGAGTGAAACGTTGACCTTCGAATTCCCAAACCTCGTGACCGTTCTCGTTGGTCACGACCTTCGGTGCTCGGCTCTGAAACTTCGACGACAACCGACCATCGAACATTCCGGGCGGCTCAACGAGATGATCGTCGACGGAAATAATGGTGTATCGAACCTCTGCAGGCTCCGGGTCAGGAAGCAGCATCGGATTGTCGACGAGATCAGTCATGAGTCCCCCAAAGTTTGAACGTTTCAGAGTGTAGATGGACGACTTCGTGAACAGAGAGCCGCTGCTACCTTCGACACCTAGGGGGAACAATGACCGAAGAACTGTTGGATACCGAGGCGCTCGGCAGCTGGATTGCTTCCAAGACCGGCTCAGCGGATCTGCTCATCGAGGTTGATGGTCGGCCTTCGGGCGGATTCTCGGCGGAGACGATCCTGCTCACTGCCGTGTCGCCGTCGCGAGGCACACAACGTTTTGTCGCTCGACTCGAGACGCCCGAACCAGCCGTTTATCCGGCGCAATCTGATCTCTCCATGCCCGAAATCGAAATCCAATACCGGATCATGGAGAGCCTTTCCCGTGAGACATCACTCCCGATAGCTGGCCTCGTCGGATACGAAAGCGATCCGTCTGTACTCGGAACTCCATTTTTCGTCATGAACCATGTCGACGGTGTCGTACCGATCGAGAGTCCGCCCTACAGCGTTGAAGGTTTTTTCACCCAACTGTCCGCTGCCGATCGCTTCGCCCTCATCGACAACGGCCTCAACCATCTCGCACAGCTTCACCGAATCGACGCGTCGACACTCGGACTCGAGTGGCTCACTCCTGCCGGTGTCACTCCCGGGTCCAGACATCTCCTCGATCTTTGGCGATCGTTTGGCGAGACTGAACTCAATGGTCGTTCTCATCAACTCCTCGAAGCAGCTTGGAAAATCATCGAAGACGAACTTCCGACCGCTGAGACGGTTGGTTTGTGCTGGGGCGATCCGCGACCAGGAAACATCATTTGGCGCGACACCAGTCCGGCCTGTCTTACTGACTTCGAGGCCGCCTGCATCGGCCCACCAGAATTCGATCTTGGATGGTGGCTGATGTTCGACCGCACCATGCATGAATTGGCAGGCGTCGAGCGACTTCCGGGCGACCCAACTCGAGACGAGCAGCGTTCGATGTATTTCGCTCATGCCGGACGGGACGCCGTCGATACATCTGCACATGAGCTCTTCGCAGCGGCCCGCTATTGCGTGATCGTGGTCCGGGTGATGAACCGACTCGACCAGCGTGGACTCCTCCCGGCCGACAGCATGGTTTGGAGAGACAACCCTGCTTCCGATTGCCTCAAGATGGTCCTCGACGAGCGTTCCTGAGGTGCTCATGAGCCTTCGTCCGCCAAAATTTGCCGGGAACCCCCTGCTACCTTGCCCTAAGTGAGAACGCGTCCGATTCCTCGCGCCTTCGGAGACGACAGGGCGTTGCGATGACCGAAGGCGAGTCAACAAGCCTGGCGAACGAGTCGCTCACCTCTGAGCGCGCGGCCCCACTCCCTCACCTGCCCGCCCTCGACGGCATCCGCGGCATGGCCGTCATTGGCGTGCTGCTTTTCCATGGTGGATTCACGTGGGCCAAAGGCGGGTTTCTCGGCGTTTCAACGTTCTTCACGCTTTCGGGCTTCTTGATCACGAACATCCTTGTTCGAGAGTTTGAAGGATCCCGAGCAATCGATTTGCTCCGATTCTGGGGACGGCGGCTCCGACGACTCATGCCTGCTGCGCTCGCCGCAATCGCCCTTATCGGACTCGTCTGGTGGCGAATCGGATCGCCGGAACAGCTCTCGTCGCTCCGGGGCGACATGCTTTCCTCTGTTGGCTACGTGGCCAACTGGCGGTTGTGGACGTCAGGTGTCAGCTACGGCTCGCTCTTCTCGCAACCAACGCCATTCCAACATTTTTGGTCACTTGCGATCGAAGAACAGTTCTATTTGGTTTTCCCGATCGTCGCACTCGTACTCATGCGATTCGGTGGGAGACGCCTCCTTGCCACCGCTTGTGGCGCAGTAGCAATCACTTCGATCGTGCTCATGTGGTTGCAGCGATCAGACTTCGATCGCATCTATTACGGAACCGACACACGCGTCGCCGAGTTGCTGTTTGGCGTGCTGCTCGCGCTCTGGTGGTCGGGTCGCAAACGCAACACCACGACTGCAACAAGCAACGAAGCGCTTTTCGATGTCATGGGGTTCGCCGCAGTTGTTGCTGTACTGATCGCATGGTTCACAGTCGGCGAAGCGTCTCCCGGATTAGCCAAGGGCGGGCTTCCTCTCTACGCCGCATTGTCAACCATCGTCATTTACGTCGGAACCCGAGCCGGAATCTTCTCGAAGATCTTCGCCACTTCCGGAATGCGCTGGGCTGGTCTGCTTTCGTACGGGCTTTACCTCTAC
>CANGMY010000101.1 GCA_947455015.1 Microthrixaceae bacterium
AGCGGTTGCACGGGATCGGACTGTGTGCCGACTGCCCACGTGGCTGGCATTTCTGGTCGGTACACCGAATACCGATCGAACAATTCGGCAATGCGTTGCGCTGTGGCGAAGGGGCTCTTGGCCTCGGCGAACCCTGGAGCCAACGACGGTTCGGCCGTGAGCAACCCGAGCAATGTCCAACGCAGGCGCTTGACCGACCAAGGGTCGTCGGCTGCCCGCTCGGTGCCGATGGCATGAAGGTTGAACTCATTGGGGAACCAGAAGTGAACGTTGGTGAGGATGGCCTCGCCGTGACCACTCGTGTCGAGCAGGTGACCAAGCTGTTCGATGAGCCAATCGCGGGTGCCAGCAGTGGGAACCACCACGATGTCGGGCAGGAATGGGTCGGCCAGCGGCTCGCGCAAACGGTCGGCCAAAAGCGGCAGCAATTGCTGCGCTGATTGCGCGGAAAAGACCTTCGAACTGGCCGCCACTACCTGAAGCTGCCTGTCGTTGGTGTTTCGATCTTCCGCCGCGTCGTCACCTCAGTGACGATAGACGGCCCCTGTGACAGTCGCCGTGGCGCTTCGCCTTCTCCGCGCGTTTGTGTCAGTGAGATGTGAGGAACATCGACGAAGCCACAACGCGTCGATTCATCGAAGGGTTATCGCTCAGCCCCAACTTGGCGAAGATCTTTCGTACATGAACTTCCACCGTTCGTTCCGAAAGAAAGAGTTCATCGGCGATTCCGCTGTTTGAGCGCCCATTTGCGAGCAAGGCATACACACGGTGTTCGGCGGGCGTCAGTTGGGCTCGAGTCAGTTCGCCAGTCGGCTCAATAAAGAGGGGGTCAATGACTTGTCCGCCTTCAAGCGACATTCGCAATGCCGACGAAACGGCTCCCACCGTTGAAGGGCGGCCGGCATCGAGCAACGCCACTCCGCTCTTGCGCAGATTCAGTTGCAGCGCTGACCTCACCGGCACATTGGGGCGAGCCAGAACCACCATGGGGACATCGAGCGGGACCGACCGCAATCGAACATCCCAACCACTCCCCAAATAGTCGGCGTAGGTCGGGGGCGGCAGAAGAACAAGTGGCATCGAAGCCTCGGCGGTCTCGCCCCCCACGATGTGGGTGGTTCCAGGGAAGCCTTCGGCCTCGAGGTGGCCCCGAAGGAGCTCCCCTGCCAATGGATCCCAGCTAATGATTGTTGGCGGAGTCGAGGCCAAAATGGCCTCGACTCGCACTGATTCCCGCTCCATGGCACCCGCCGCCGTAGGTATGTCGCCATCTTGGCCGTTTGTGGTCCGCCCACGTACCAAGAATGACGCTTCTTCGTTAATTTACGAGGTAACGCACGTAGTGATACGTGTTGTTACTTATTCCACTCCTACCTATGCATCTCGGGTGCGCAGCAGCACCCACCCGATGAGGCAAGCCCCAAGCGGATAGGCCAGGAACACGAAAAGTCCGACGCCCGTCGAGAGTGAAGGGCGGGTGCTCGTGATGTGGAACAGCGTCTGACCGGCCGGGCTTGGCAAGTACTTCGAGATGTCGTCGTTCCATGGGGAGGGAAGCAACTCCACCAACTGCGGAAGGATCATCACGCTCGCAACGAGCACCGCAATCGCCCCAGCGGTCCGGCGCAGGATCACTCCCAGTCCAAGACCGAAGATGCCGATGCCGGCGAGATAGAGCCCGCCACCAAGAACCGCACGCAACGCACCCGGATCAGTAAGAGATGCCGACGACTTCGACGAAAGAATCGCCTGGCCGAGAAAGAACGCGGCGAAGCTCGAAATTTCGCCGACGACAAGACTGGCGAGAAAAAACACCTTCATCTTGGCCAACAACACCGTTCCCCGTGTTGGAGTCGCGGCGAACGTCGCCCGAATCTGACCGGTTCCGTATTCCGATGTCATCACGAGCACACCAAGCACTCCGATAGCGAGTTGTGACAAGAAAATTCCGTTGAGGCTGAATCCGATCGGTTCGAAGATCAGCTGTGCTCCACGTCCCATGCGATCCCATCGAGCAACGCGGGTCGAACAAAACAACGCTGAAAGTCCAACGGTGATGGCCATAGTGATAGCGAGCGCCCAAAGCGTTGACCGCACTGATCGAAGCTTCACCCATTCGGCGCGCACGTTGGCCCAGAGAACAATGATCGATTCCATTAGTTCGGACCCCCAGCGCTCGTTGTTGAGGGGGGCGGTGGTGGCTTGAGTTCGGTTTGATATTCGCCGGAATCATGCGTGAGTTCCATGAAGGCCTGTTCAAGCGACGCAGCCTGCGGTGAAAGTTCGTGCAGAACGACAGCGTTATCCGCAGCCAACTGGCCAATGCGTTCAATGCTCACTTTGCGAATGCGCAACGCGTGATCGACATCGGTCGAAACTTCTGCGCCTTCAGCAGTGAGAACTGACATTAATCGCGACACCTCGGGCGTACGCACAAGAACATGACTACTCGAACTGCCCGCCACAACATCGGCAACAGAACCCTGAGAAATAAGGCGACCAGCACCAATGACGATGAGGTGATCAGCAGTTAACGCCATCTCGCTCATCAAGTGACTCGAGACCAACACCGTGCGACCTTCGGCGGCCAGGCTGCGTAAAAAAGAGCGCACCCACACGATGCCTTCGGGATCAAGACCGTTCACCGGTTCATCGAGCAAAAGTGTTTGCGGATCACCCAACATCGCTGCGGCGATCCCGAGTCGTTGACCCATTCCTAACGAAAAACCACCAGCACGCTTCTTCGCAACCGCGGAAAGGCCGACGAGTTCAAGAACTTCATCAACACGTTTACGCGGAATACGATTGGAATCGGCAAGCCACTGCAAGTGCCCACGCGCAGTACGCGCAGGGTGGACGGATTTTGCTTCGAGGAGCGATCCCACTTCGTGTAACGGGAAACGAATGTCTCGGTAGCGACGACCATTGACCTTCGCTGAACCAGAGGTGGGTGAATCGAGGTCGAGAATCATGCGCATCGTGGTCGACTTGCCTGCGCCGTTCGGCCCGAGAAAGCCCGTGACCTGGCCAGATGGAATCGACATCGTCAGATGATCGACAGCGAGTTTGTCGCCGTAACGCTTCGTGAGTTCTGTTGTTTCGATCACAAGTGCTGATTCGTGGTGGTGTCGTCATTCGTGGTTGCCATGATCAGTTCACCGTTGTCCCGGTCGTGCCGTTCTGATTGTTCCGGCCACCGCCGCCACCGGCACCGCCGAATCCTCCACCAAAGCCGCCGATACCGCCGGCACCTTCTGAAATGCGCGTCGCTGTGACAACGCCCTTCGAATCAGCTTGACCGACCACGGTGACGGTGTCGCCCGTCTTCAAGTCCTTCAACGAGCCGGTCTTGGTCTTGGTGATCTTGGTCGCCGACGACACGGTGACGGTCGAGGTCGTGCCTGTTCGCCCAGTAATCGTGATCGTGGAACCCTTGATTGCCGTGACCTGACCGAACGTCCCAATGTTCGGACGCTGACCGTTTGCGCCAGCTGCTCCTTGACCGTTGGGCGCTTGACCATCGGGAGCACCACGGAACTGACCGTTCGGTACGCCCGTCGGGGCTTGACCATTGGGTAAGGCGGGAAGCGAATCGCCGGTTTGGCCAGTACCGCGAGTGCGGCCGGTTCCGTTGGGACCATTCTGACCGTTCTGCCCATTTGTTACCGCAGTTGCATCACCCATATCGGTGATCTGATCAGCAGCGGTATCAGTGCCAGTCGTGGTTCCTTGCACAGAAATCTGATCGCCCACTGCGATGTCGGAAATCGTTCCGTCGATCGTGAGGCTCACTGTCGTCGAAGAATTGGTGACAACGTTCGTAATCGTTCCGTCAGTCGCAGTCACTGCCAGCTTTGATCCAGTGATTGAGTCGATGGTGCCGCGAGTGAAACCGCCGGCTCGGCCGCCCGGTCGACCGTTCGCGCCGTTGGCCGGCGAACTCGATGATGCCGCGTTCGCTTTCGATGACGAGCTACCGCGGCTCAGAACAAAAATCGCTCCACCGGCGATGAGCAGCGTGACCACGCTAGCGATGATCCACGTCCGTGCTGATGGTCCCTTTTTCGGTGCTGGCACGTTCGCGCTCACGACCTGAGAGTCCGGCGGAGTTGTTGGAGGTACTTGATCAGTCATTTATTACTCCTGCTTTTGCGATGTTAGGGACGTAAAAAGAAGTGACGCGGATTCTGTGCGAGGTGGTCAGCCTCCGGGTCGGGCACCGCCACCAAAGTTGCCGCCGCCAGTCGCTCCACCGAAGTTGGCCCCACTTGGCGGGGCTCCACCAGGTATGGCGCCGCCTGTCGTTCCTGAGATCACCTGGCCATTCGGAAGACGGATCTGGTTACTTGTCGAACTTGAACTCTTTGTGGCCGACCCGGGAAGCGGTTCGCGTAGATCAGCAAGAACGACCTTGGCTCCGCTTTCGAGACCGCTCGTAATTTGCGTGAGATCAGTTCCCACAATTCCGATCTGCACTTCGGTCGATGTCACGATTGATCCGTTCAAAACATTGACTGTTTGTGTTGCACCATCGACATGAACTGAAGAGGTCGGAACCGAAAGCGCGTTCTTTGCCGTTGCCGTGATGATTGAGGCCGTGCCGATGCTGCCATTGCGCAATTCCGCTGGTTGGTCCGATAACGCAATGATCACTCGATAGGTCGCGGCACCACTTGATGAAACGGGTTGAATGGAGATCTGTGCGACCAGACCACGTAACGCACGATCGAAACCATCGGGCAACACCGTCGCCACCTGGCCAACGCGCACCTTTGGAATTTGATCGACGCTAAGCGTCAGACTTGATTCAAACCCGCCAGTTGCAGCGATGATGATCGTCGCGGTGGTCGAAGCAGCGGTCACACTTTGCCCGGCCACGATGGTCACCTGAACAACGGTGCCGTCAATCGGACTCGAAATGGTTGATTGCGCAATCGCTTGCTCGGCAACCGTCACCGCTTGTTGTGCGGAATCGACCGCAGCCTGATCGGACGCAATATCGGCGGCCGTCGGTACTGCCGCAGTCGGCCCACCCGTTCGACTCGCGCCACCCGTGGTTGATCCGGGAACCGTTGTCACTGGGCTACCGCTACCACCACCAGATCCGCCTGCCGCTGCTTGCTGACGCAGAAGGTTGTCGAGCGTCGTCATGTTGGTGGCAAGGGTTTGTTGGGCGGTTTGCACACTTGCTTGCGCCGTGGTCACTGCCGCGAGTGCGGTTTGGCATGCAGCGATCTGCGGAGCCGTCGAGGGCGACGTGCATGGAGTGACTGCTTGCGTGACTTTGGTATTCGCGTTGGTAATTGCCGAATCAACCTGACGTTGCGCACTGGTTACCTGGCGTTGCGCGGCCACGATCTGAGCGGTGAGTGATCCCCCACCACCTCCAGGAACTGGCGTTGAAGTGGTCGTGGTCGCAGCGTCGGCGGCAGCTGCGTCAACCGCCGCTGCTGCATCGGCAGCCGCGGTCTGAGCATCAAGCGCTTTCGACAATGTGAGTTCCGCATTGGCGAGAGTCGCTTGCCGTTGGTGAAGCGTGTCTTGCAACGAGACTGGGTCGAGAGAAGCGAGTGATTGTCCGGCAGTTACTACAGAACCAAGCGAAACATTGACTGACCGCACGTTGCCAGCACTCGGGAATGCAACGGTTGCTGAAGTCACCGGCTCAATTGCTTCGACAGCATTGATGGTCGCGAGGACATCGGCGTTGGCTGCTGTCGCGACTCGGTAACGCGATTCCGCAGAACCTGCCACCGTGGTCCAGATCAGGACTGTGATCGCTGCAAGAACGGCAAGCAACGCGACAACGCGAAGCGAGCGTCCAAGACGGCTTCGACTGGACCCCGGCGCAAACGGATCGATTGTTGGTTCGATTGGAGCGGCCATCAGTCGTTCCTCAATGCGTCAATCGGAGCAAGTCGAGCTGCTCGTGTGGC
>CANGMY010000102.1 GCA_947455015.1 Microthrixaceae bacterium
CGACAAGGCCGTCCCTGACGACCTCATCGACCGTCTGATTGTTCTTGCGGCCACTGCGCCAAATCACAAGCGCACATTTCCGTGGCGGTTTCGCATCATCTCCGGCCCGGCTCGAGCCGAACTCGGCGAAGCACTCGCGCAGGACCTCATCGAAGCGGGTCAGGACAACGCCAAGATCGAAAAAGCGCGCTCGAAATATCTCCGTGCACCGGTCCTCATCGCAGTGGCCTCCATCGACGGCGACGACGCAACGATGACTGCCGAGAATCGCGACGCCGTCTCCGCCGCCATCCAAACGCTGCTACTCGGAGCAACGGCTGCCGGTCTTGCGTCCTACTGGTCGACTGGTGCGGCAATGACCTCTGTCCGTTTACGCGACTTCTGCGGATTCGACGCGACCGACACGACCGTTGGTCTGGTCTATCTCGGCTGGCCGATTGGTGATCCTCCACCAATCGACCGACCAGTGCCTGAATCGCTGCGCATCGGCGCGTCCACCCAAACCCCGTAGGGTCTCGCCGATGGCTGTTTCAAAGAAGAACGCAAAACGATTTGGTCCCGACCGACCCGAGGCTCCACCGCTGGTTCGACGTCAGCGCGTGTGGTCGGTGATCGGTACCTGGATGTTCATCCTCGTGTTCTTTGTTGCCCCAATTGGTTTCGGCAACGGGCTTTTTGTCGTTCCCGCAATTCTCTTCACCGTCCTGCTCATCGCGACGATGCGACTTTCTCGTCGATCCGACGGGCCCGATGCAGAAACCCTTTCAAAGAACGAACTTCGGAACGCAACAACGGCCGAGCCCGTGTCCGTACATGCGCTGTGGTCGCCCGGAGCACGAGTACGTGGCGAACCACCGCAACGTGGCTTTCTCGTCTGCGATGGCAAACGACTTCGTTTTGAATGCCTCAAAGATCAGGTGCGATTCGAGAGCGACATCAGCCGTGTTGAAGTCATTACCGTCCCGAGCTTCATGCGACCACAACTCGATCTTTCGATCGGTGGCGTCAATCATTCATTGCGCTTCTTTCCCGCATGGGACCTTGGCGCAACGTTTGTCGGCCCCACCGTTGCCGGCGAGTGGTACGCCCAACTGAAAGAACTCGGCGCCTCCTGACATGGCCCGGATCAATCACACGCCTGATCCAAATCCAACACGTGCCAAAGCGCGTGCGCGACGAAACCTCAACCTGGTCGTGTGGTGGGGCATCGCGCTGATTTTGCTTTTCGTGCTTTCGACCGGCGCGCCTTGGGTCTTGATTCTCCCCTTGATCGTTATTGGCGCTCTCGTCGTCACCAACACGATTCAAGTAGTTCGCGGCGAAGGTGCTGAGCAGTACGCAATTGAACCCGGGCGTCTCGTTCAGGCCACTGCCGAGAATGATCCCGTTGCGGTACCGGTGACGCGCGCACCAAACCGCCGTGAAAAAGGTCGGCGTCGAGGCACGCTTCACTTCGCTGGCGGCAAGTTGTCATTTACGTTCGGGCCAAATCCTCGATCACGAACGAAGAAAAGTGACGAAGACCTTGAGGGGGCAACCATTTTCGATGTGTGGCCAGACGACATCGTTCTTGGCCCGCGTCCCACGATGATGCGTCCTCAACTCACGATGACTATCAACGCTGTCTCACACGTCATTGAGTTCACGATGCCCGAGGATCTCGCTGCCGGCATGCTCGGCAAGGTCGTTGCCGGCGCATGGTTCGACCAATTGGTTGAGCTCGGGGCGACAACCCCAACCACGAAGTAACAAAAGCGACACCGATTCGCGCTGCCTTCGTGACACCATTGACCCGTGGCACTTCTCCCCCCTCGTCCACCCGCCGATCAAACCATGCTCGACAACGCTGTCGAGATCCTTCGAGCCGCGGGTTCATTCACCATGCAGTGGTTCGACAATCCGGCGCTGGACATCATCACGAAGAGCGATGGAACGCCAGTCACCGAAGCCGATCGCGGCGCCGAACAAATCGTGCGCGATCGTCTTGCTGCCCTTCATCCCGAGGACTCTGTGCTCGGCGAAGAACTTGACGACTACATCGGCACCAGTTCGCGCACGTGGATCGTCGATCCAATCGATGGCACAAAAGCATTTACTCGCGGCGTTCCGCTCTACTCGAACCTTCTTGCGGTTGTCGACGAACACGGTCCGCTCATCGGTGTCATCAACCTTCCCGCACTCAACACGACGGTCTACGCGGGTCGGGGCCTGGGGTGTTTCCGCGATGGCCGCCCCGTGCGCGTGAGTAATCGAACCGCGCCCGCAAGCTGTGTGCTTTCCACGAGTGGCTTCGGAACCTGGAGCGAGGAATCGCTTCTCGGTGTGAAGCGAGCCGGATTCGAATTGCGAACATGGGGTGACGGCTACGGCTACGCAATGGTTGCGTGCGGTGCCCTCGACGCGATGGTCGACCCTCAGGTATCGCTCTGGGACATTGCGCCAATGCCCGTGATCTTCGAAGAAGCCGGTGGAACGTTCACCGGCACCGACGGCAACGAGGTCTCTCTTGTTCCCGGTTCGAATGTTTCTGGTGTTGCATCGAACGGCGTTGTGCACGACGCGGTCATCGCCGCGATCAACAACCGCTAACTCTCGTCGTCGTCTTCACACACGGTGTGATCATGACCATGCGCGTGGTGATGGGGATCGTCAATCAAAACAATGCCGTCGGCCAAACGCAACAAGCGGCCTCCGTAGGCCTCGGCAAGGTTTGCCGCGGTCAGGACTTCTTCGGCCGTTCCACTGGCAACAACACGGCCGGCAAGGAGCAACACATGATCGGTCTCGGCTGCTTCTGAAAGGTCATGCGTGGTCATCACGATGGTGCGCCCGGCGGCGCGCTCTTGGTCCACGACATTAAGAATGTGCTGACGACTCACGACATCGAGACCGGTGACAGGTTCGTCGAGCAGAAGCATGTCGCCGCCTTGTGCAAGGCCCTGCGCGACAAACACCCGTTGACGTTGCCCGCCAGAAAGTTCATGGAGGTGACGTCGACTGAGGTCACCCACTTCGAGGCGATCCATTGACTCATCGACGATTCGTCGATCCTCTGACGTCATTCGACCGAACGCGCCGCGGGTCGCGAACCGACCCATCGATACAACTTCACGAACAGTCACCGGCAATTGATCATTCACCTTTGCCGATTGCATGACGTAGCCGACGTGACGCCGCATCTCGTTTGGTGTTCCGCCATTAACGGTGAGCGTTCCCGACTCAACCGGTAACAAACCCACGATCGCATTCAACAAACTGGACTTGCCCGCACCATTCGGACCCACCAACGACGTAACAGCACCAGTCGGCAACACAAATGAGGCATCGCGCAGCACGGGGTGGCGGCCATAGGCCAAAGTGACGTTGTGTCCCTCGACCGCGATCGCTGACGCGTGTTCAGTCATGACACTGACCGCACTGGGCAATCACCGGGCTGGGGATACGATCTGACACTCGGACAGTCTTGCCTAACCGGTGGAAAACGAGAATTCATGTCCCGTATCGCCCGACAACTCGCCGCTACGGTTGCGATTCTGGTTGGAGTTCTCGCCCTCGGAACCGGCATTGCGTCTGCCCACGCAACTGTCGTGAGTTCCACTCCAGCTGACGGACAATCACTCGCAACCTCACCGAAAGAAATCAGCATCACCTTCAGCGAACCGGTGACCACGGTGTCTGGCGGGCTCAGCGTTCTCAATGCTGATGGCAATCACGTGGACGCGGGGAAGAGCCAAGTCACCAATGGCCGCACGCTTGTCACCGAAATCCCACAGACGCTGTCTGATGGAACTTACGTCGCGACCTACCGCGTGCTTTCCGCCGATGGTCACCCGGTGAGCGGTTCGTTACTCTTTGGTGTCGGATCTGGAGCAGTCGACCGAAGCGCGCAACCGCAATCAAGTGGCGATCGGCTTTGGGAAATCATCGGCGGCATCTCCCGAGCACTCATGTATCTCGCTGCATTCATTGCAGCTGGGGTCGCGTTCTTCTTGGCCTTCATTCACGATCACGACGACGATCGTTGGCGAATCGTTCCGTTTGTGCGTATTGGTTCGATCCTCGCCCTGTTCAGCGCGATTGGTGTTGTGATGAGCCAGGCCGCACTTCTCACGGGCAAGGGTGCCGGTGCGGTTACCGATACAAACGTGCTTCGCGATGTTCTCAACCAAAACTTGGGCTGGTCCCTCGCGTTGTTGATGATCGGTCTTGCTGCCGTCCACCTCTCAACCGACATCACGAAAAAGGTGGTCTCGCAGTCGCTCGCGCTCTATGGCGGACTCGCCGTCACGGTGTCGTTCGCGGTGTGGGGACACGCGACCGAACTTGCCCCAAGAGCAGTTTCTCTTGCTGCCGACGCCGTCCATGCCACCGCTGCTGCGCTCTGGCTCGGAGGTCTTATCGGACTGATCATGGTTCTTTCGCTGAGATCAGCAGAGACGGTTCGCTCAACGGCAGGAATCATCAGCCGCTTTTCGCTCATGGCCTTTTGGTCAGTTCTCGCGTTGGCCATTGCTGGTCTCACCCTGACCCTCACTGGTTCGAACGCCAGCCTGCACGCGATCGTGACCACCACGTGGGGTCAACTCGTCCTCGCCAAAGTCGGCCTCACGCTTATCGTCGTGATCATCGCAGCATGGAATCGACGCACGCTCGTTCCCTCGCTCACGACGCCGACCGAGACGCCCAACGATCTTTCGGTTCGTTGGGCGACGTTGCGTCGCACGGTTCGAACCGAAGCACTGCTTCTCGTTGTGGTGGTTTGCCTCACTGCCATTCTCGTGAACGTTCCCCCGGCTCGAACAGCAGTCGTTCCGAAGGCCGCTCGATTCGACGTCACCAAACGAGTCGATACCGGCACTGTCGAACTCTCGGTGGATCCTGCGATTGTGGGCCCGAACACCGTTATTGCTCGGTACGCCGATGGGACTGGACAACCACTCAACGTGGCGAACAGCATGACCATTGAGTTCTCGCAACCCTCGGCCGGATTGGAGCCGATCACCCGACGGGTTCCAGCTTCCGAGCCTGGCGTCTTCACGATTCAAGGAAACGAACTTTCGATTCCCGGCACCTGGACCGTCACCATCGCCGTTCGAACCGGAGATTTCACCGAACAACGCACGTCGTTCGAAGTTCCCGTCCATCGCTAACCACCTCAAGGATTCACATGACACTCCCCCGCCGCTTTCTCATCGCTTCTGCAACAGCACTCGCAGCACTCGTCGCACTCGCGGGCCCAGCATTCGCCCACGCCGATGCATCTGCGAAGGCTGACCAAGCGGGTCGTACCGCCATCACCATCTCGATTGAACACGGTTGCAACGGCAATGCCGTGACTGGTGTTCGAGTGTCCTTACCCGCCGGCGCCACCGCTGTCACCGGCACCAATTCAGACGGCTGGACCTCAACCGTGAGCGGTTCAGAAATCTCATGGACAGGTGGAACCATCGCAGCGACAAAGTCGGGCGACTTCAACTTCAGTCTCGTTTTGGCGCAACCGGCCGGAGACACCGTCACACTTCCAACCATCCAGACCTGTACCAACAACACCGAAATCGCATGGATTCAGACCGACAACGGCGATGAGTCCGAAGCGAGTCATCCGGCACCGCAGTTCGTGGTGCCAAAGAACAGCACCTCAGCGACCACTGCGATCGCCGGGGGAAGCGGTTCATCAACCACCGCAACCGCGCGGATGGCCACGCAATCGAACGCTGTCACTGATGAGGGGAGCAAGACCAGCACCGGCGGTCGCTACGTCTTCATTGGGGTCTGCGGAGCGATTGTGGTTGGCGCCGGTGTGCTGTTCCTTAAGTACCGCAAGAAGCCAACGAGAAGCTGAGCCTCTTGACCACTCTTGTGCGTCGAATCAGTCTTGTTCTTGCGATCGCGATTGCGTTCGTTTGTTCAAGCACGACTGCAGCGAG
>CANGMY010000103.1 GCA_947455015.1 Microthrixaceae bacterium
ATTTGGTATCCGATGGTGTACGACGAGCCTGCCGATGTCATGCGCGAACTCATCGACGCAAAGGTGGACAGCCAGTTTTCTCGGGCCATGCGTTACGTCGAAGTGCTTGATGCGCGTGCAGTCGTACCGAGCGCCGGTCCCCCGGCGTTTCTTGATCCCGAACTGTTCGGACTGAACATCATCACCGGCGATGAGATGAGCATCTTCCCCGACCAGCTTGCATTCATGGATCGACTTTCAGACGCTGGCCATACGGGAATCCTTGCGATTCCGGGAACCTGCATCGAGATTGCTCCTGACCGGATCGATGTCACTCATCCGTGTTCATCCGAGACTCTCACTGCGATCTTCGAAGACAAAGAGAACTACCTCCGCACCTACCAAACCGACTGGCTTCCCTTCATTGAGGAACAGAAGTCCAACTGGTCGCAGCCCAGCGACAACCTCCTTGCCGATCTCAAAGCGTGGTGGGAGCCACTGCTCGCGGTTGCACCCAACCTTCGTAGTGGCGTCGGCGACATCTGCGTGATCGACATGGGTGAACTGAAGATCGCGATCGACTTCCCCAATGGCACGGTCAGTGAATGGGACGGCGGTGAACACGGATTTCGATTCACGATTGATCGACGCCTCGTAGAAACTGTCGCCGCCGAGCGATCCGTCGACTGGAGCAATTCGTTGTTCCTTTCGTGTCGATTCTCAGCATGGCGACGCGGCCCTTTTAACGAATACGTCTACAACTTCTTCAAATCACTCTCCGATGAACGCATGGCGCGCACCGAGGCAGAAGCGCTTCGTAAGGCCGACCCCGAACGCGGCGGCATCGCTGAAGAAGAAATTCAAATTGGCGATTGGATCGTGCAACGCACGTGTCCTCATCGCGACGCCGACCTTGCCATCTTTGGCGAAATTGATGGCAACGAACTTGTCTGCACCCTGCACGGCTGGCGTTTCGATTGTGAAACCGGCCGCTGCCGTACTGCAGAAGAGCGAACCCTACGAATTCGTCCTGCCACTTGATGCTTGCGATCTCCAAAGAGATTTAGGCAACCCGCGTCGCGTCAGCAGCGACGACCTTCGCATCGATCTCAAGCCAACGGTCGTCGAGCCAGGCTTCGAACCCATCCCCTTCAGGGATCGATGCTCGCGTGTGATGTTCGAGTACGACCTTTGCAGATGGATTGGCAGAAGCGATGCGACGACGAACACCGCCGAAGGTGTCGAGGCCATCGAAGCCGACATGCCACATAACGACGACATCGCCGTTGGGAATCTCTTCAAGAAGCACCGATGCTCCCGCAGAGCGTGGCGGCAGTAACCGCTGGAGCCCAATCAACTTTGCGTGACGTTCTGGCGCTCTTCGCTCAAGCCGGGCGACGAGTCCGACGCGCTTTTCATCGTTTGTTCGCGTGCCTTCAGGGAAGATCACCGCTACATCTCGCTCCCCCATGTTCGCCGCCATGGTCCGGATGCCGGTCAGTTCCTGCCGAACCGCAGCGGAACCACGATCAACGAAGTAGTTGGGAATGCGCTGTCCGACAACGTCGAGACACGGATCAAAGAGCAATTCCTTCTTCATGACATAACGGGGGAATCGCTTGGCGAGCGAACCAAAGATCCACGCGCTCACGAGTGCATCACCAAGGCTTGCGTGGCGCCCGAGGCAAATAAGTGGTCCGGCCGAAAGGTTCTCGGCACCCTCAACCTCGATCTTGAGCCCGCATGAGAGACGTAACGAACCAATGAGCTGCTTTGCCCACCAGCGCTGGAGCGCGTAATTCGCTCGCTGATTCCGGGCCTGACCAGTGAGCCACAGAAGTTCGGCACCGAGAATGCCCAAGGTCTCGAGCCAAAGCCAAAGCCACGCGAAACACATCAGCCGAAAGGTTGGCAAACGCCACTTCCGGCCGACGAGATCGAGCACCACGGAGAAGACAATCCAGATGGGGAGCAAGACAGTTAGGAGCAGCGCACCAATCACGACTGCCATCACCGTGATTGGTCGACGCACCCAGGCTTTGCTCACGTTGGCATCGTAGTGACAGCACCAGCCCCAGAAGCGATCTCCGCCAGCGCAAAGGCACCGCGGTACCGTGGGCACATCTCTCGTTGACAGGGGCCCACCATGACAGCAACGCAGCTTGTCCCCGAAAAAGATCCAAGCGCAACGCTCGGAGCAACCCGCAAGATCATGAGCGGAGGTCTTCCGGTTGGACCCGCAACGCACCTTGCCGAGGAGCGTGAGCGCTTAGCCGCTCTCACCTGGGTCAACTTCGATGCCACGCAACTTGGATCAACGCTTGGTGCTGAAATCTCCGGGATCGATCTCACCACTGATCTCAGCGACGACGTGATCTCAGAGCTGCACCGCGCACTCGACAACTACAAAGTGATTTTCTTCCGCAAGCAACCGCTGACTTCCGAACAGCACGTTGCGTTCGCCAAACGATTTGGGGAACTCGAGATTCATCCGTTCATTCCGTCGAATACCGGCGTTCCGGAGCTGGTGCGCTTTGAGAAGACCGCTGAAGTCGCCGGTTACGAAAATTCTTGGCATCACGACGTCACCTGGCGCGAGTCGCCTTCGCTCGGCGCGATCCTCCACGGCATCGAAGTCCCGCCCGTTGGCGGAGACACGCTCTTCTCGGATATGGGTGCGGCCTACGACGGGCTCCCCGATGAGGTCAAAGAACAGATTGACGGGCTCACTGCCGAACACGATTTCATGAAGAGTTTCGGCCACACGATTCCCGAGGATCGCAAGGAAGAAACTCGCAAGCAGTTTCCACTCGTCGAGCATCCTGTTGTCATCACACACGATCGCACGGGCCGAAAACTTCTTTACGTCAACCGTAATTTCGTTAACCGGATCATCGGGCTGCCAGATGAAGAAAGCGCAGCGCTCATCAACTACCTCAGCGATCAGGCTGCAACGGTCGAATACCAGGTCCGCTTCCAGTGGGAAGCGGACTCGATCGCCTTCTGGGACAACCGCGCTGTACAGCACTACGCCTCCAGCGACTACTGGCCACAGCGCCGCGTCATGGAACGAGCGAGCATTATCGGATCACGCCCGGCCTGACTTCGGCGGGCCTTTCACATTGCGTGAGCAGTTCCCTCCGCGAACGGGATCTCGGCCGGTGCTGATCGAAGTCGATCTCGAACTCGTTTGGCCGGGATGCATCCAATCACAATCACGCCGATCACCATCACAGGGATCATGGCCTTGAATCCGTTCGACAAAGCCTGAGCGAACGCTTCTTGAATCTGTTCACGTACTCCGTTGGACAGTGCTGCAATCTTCTGAGGTGAGCCCTGGATTGAGTCGACCGGGAAATCTGGCAGACGCTGCTGCACGCCACCGAGAAGGCTGTTGGTGAACACCGTTCCAACGATTGCCACGCCGAGCGAATTGCCGAGGAGTCTGGCCAGCATGATCGTTGAAGTGGCCATACCGATATCGGCAGTTTCGGTGAATCGCTGGAACACATACAGCAAGGTCTGCATCACAAATCCGATGCCCATACCGACCAACATCGCTGAGCCAACCACAAAGGCAGCGGACGTTGATGCGTGAATCGTCGAAAGCATCGTCATACCGATACCCGACGCAATCATCCCGATAAACGGAACGACGACATGACCACCGCGTCGATCGGTGATTTGGCCAGCGATGATTGTGCAGATCCCTGACGTCACTGCGAATGGAGCTAACAGCAATCCTGCCTGAGTCGCGTTGATGCCTCGAACCGCTTCAAAGAAGAGGGGTGGGTAAACGATCGCGGTGCCGAACGCGAGACCCGAGATCAGGTTTGCCGAAAGCGCCAGCGCCTTCACCCGTCCGGCCATAACACGCAATGCGAGGATCGGTTCTGAAGTTCTGCGCTCATGGAAGACAAAAGTGATGACGAGTGCGGTTGAAAGTGCAGCGAGCCCAAGCGTTCGAAAGCTGACGAACCGCACATGACCGCCAGTGCCGCCGATCGCAAGAAGTAGCGATGCAACCGCACCTGCAATGAGAACGGCGCCCCGCACATCGATGCGGTGAGCAACTCTGTTCGTGGATTTCGGCACGAACATCAGTGTGATCAAGCAAATAATTCCACTAGGAATGTTGACGAAGAAGGCCCACCGCCACGTGAAGTTGTCAGTGAAAAATCCGCCTGCCCATGGGCCAAGAATGGCAGTAACAGCGAAGACAACGCCGGTGTAGCCCAAATAGCGGCCGAGTTTGTCGGCCGGCATGACGTCGGCAATAAGCGCCATTGCCAGTGCAGTGATTCCGCCAGCTCCGATACCTTGCAGCACTCGGGTTGCGATCAACATCGGCATCGACTGTGCCAAGCCGCACAACATCGATCCAACCATGAATGTCGAGATGGCAATGATGAAGACACGGCGGCGACCGTAAATGTCGCCGAGTTTGCCGTAGACCGCCATGGTGGTCACCTGAGCAAGCAAGTAACTCGTCGTAAGCCACGGCAACAACGAAACGCTTCCGAGCTCGCTCAAAATCGTTGGAGCGGCTGTTGCAACGATTGCTCCGTCGAGCCCAGAAAGTGTCGCACCCAGAAGGATGCCAAAGAAGACCACCAGCAAACGCCGACGCGACAGGTGAACGGAAACTCCGCTTGCACTCGCAGTTCCGGTGGCGGTCACTGCTGAGATCTTCGCTGCTCGCGTGCTTCGCGGCGCTCTGTATCGGCAGCATTATGGCGCTTCATCGAACCCAGCGGGTCCTGCTTGAACGCTTCAACCGACGCCTGGTGTCCGGCGAGTGCCTGGAACTCGGAACCAGCGCGAATCGCTGCTCGAACGCCCATGATCTCGGCCTGACGATGCACCATCCGCTTGTTGATCTGAGCAAGGTCGGTCGCCACTGCAGCAATTTGTCCGGCAATGTCAAGAACTTCATCGTCGAGAACCGCCGCAGGGAAGGAACGATTCGCCCAACCGATTTGCGCTGCCTCGGGACCGAGCATCTCTCCGCCAGTGAGCATGATCTCCATGGCACGGCGCATGCCGAGCAGCGGCTCGTGGTACTGACAATCAGGAGGAGACGCGACACGAACGATTGGATACGAGATTCGAGCGTCATCGGCCACATACACAAGGTCGCAGGCTTGAACGAGTTCGGTAGCGCCAGCAATCGCATACCCATGCACCTGAGCAATGACGGGTTTGGCGAGATCCCAGAAACGGAACCAGTTGTCAGTCACTTGCCGTGCCCACGCTCCATCGCCGGGTGCAGTGTGGAACGGCGGAGACGTCATGAGATCACCGCCCAGGTCGTAACCTGAAGAGAAACATGAACCACCACCGCGGATGATCGTGCATCGCACCTCGGGGTCGTAGTCGTTTGCTTCGAGAACCTGCAGTAGTTCTGTTCGCATCACCGTCGAAATCGCGTTTCGCTTGTCGGGGCGATTCAACGTGATCCGGCAAATGCCTTCGCCCGGTGCATCGAGAACAAGGGTTTCAAAAGTTGTCATTTCAGTTCCCCAGGGTGTCGCGAGTGCCAGCGAGTTCGGCGAGAAGTTGCAGACCTTCATCGGTTTCGGATCGAACGATGAGCCCAGTGAGCCCCATTTTCGTCCACGCTTCCCAACGTTCACGGATTCGCGCAGGTGAGCCGATGAGCGAACCGTCGTCGTGATACTCGTCGGGGACTGCGGCGATTGCTTCGTCGCGCTTACCTGCCATCCAACATTCGTGAATCTTTTGCGCTGCTTCGGGAAAGCCGCGACGGGCCATGGATTCGCGATGGTAATTGTGGGTTGCTGAACCCATTCCGCCCACGTACATCGCCGTGAGCGGCTTCATCGCATCAATGGCACCTCGTACATCGTCGGTGATCACAACACTTACCCCGCCAAAGATTTCGAAGTTCGCTAGTCGCTCGCCTCGCTTCACGAATCCGGC
>CANGMY010000104.1 GCA_947455015.1 Microthrixaceae bacterium
CCGCCGAGGTGGGCGCGCGATGAGAAGGGAACGAAACCATGTCCGACCAAACGGTCGACCCCGGCGACTCAACGCCGAACAACCAATCACGTCCGCAACGCGATCCTGCGTCTACCGCAGCAGCTGAGCAGGCAACACCACAATCGCCAGCACCACAGTCTGCGGCAGGAGACGCTTCTCCATCCACAGGTTCGAGTGAAGCGAGTTCGTCTGCATCTGGCGATGGCGCAACTTCCGGTGACGGCGCCAATCGTCCGCGTCGTCGACGCGGTTCTCGAGGGGGCCGTAATCGCAACCGTTCAGGCGGAGGTCAAGGCGGTGGCGCAAACGCGTCAAGCGGTGAGGACAACGAAGAGACCGGCACGCCCGATCTTGATCGCCAACCCGATGAGATGCCGAAGCGCACGTCGCAGAATCGTCCGCGTGATGCCGCGGCTGCCGAAGAGGCACTCGTGAAGAAGCCTCAGATCGGCGATAGCCGACCCGCCCCGGCCGCTGAGTCGGCCGAGGTTGCAGACACTGACGCGCCAAAGGCCGAAGGTCAGGGCGGTGGACAGCCTCGCAGTGGCAACCGTCGACGTCGCGGCGGCCGAGGCCGTGGAGGCGGCGGTGGCGGCCAGCAGCAGGGTCAGAACGCACAGCAAGGTCAGTCAGGGCAGCAGAACCAATCTGGTCAGCAGAACCAGCCCAAGGGTCAGCAGCAGAAGAAGAGCGGAACCCCTCGTCCCGTTGAAGCGATTCTTGGAGGCGATGGGCCGGAGCTCGACGATGAGACCCTCGAAAAGCGCAAGGGTCGCGAGCGCAAGGGTCGCCCTGTCGGTCGGTACATGATGGCAGTGAGTGTCCGCCCCGAGGCAACGCAAATTGCGGTGCTCGAAGGCCGCAATCTCATCGAGCATTACGTCTCTCGGCCCGCCGACGACGTCGCCCAGATTCACGGCAACATCTATCTCGGCAAGGTGCAGAACGTCCTGCCCGGCATGGAAGCTGCGTTCGTCGATATTGCAACTCCCAAGAATGCGGTGCTGTATCGCGGCGATGTGCAGTTCGACGCTGAAGATGTTGAGGGAGGAGCATCTAACGCTCGTATCGAACAGATTCTCAAGCCTCGCCAAACGATCATTTGTCAGGTCACCAAGAATCCGATTGCGCACAAGGGTGCACGACTTACGCAGGAAGTTTCGCTTCCAGGTCGTTTCGTTGTCCTCATTCCGAACTCGAGCACGTATGGCATTTCAAAGCGTCTTGATGACAGTGAACGCAAGCGTCTTCGAAACATTCTCGACAAGGTGAAGCCGCCGCAACATGGCGTCATCGTGCGAACCGCGGCCGAGGGCGTGACATCAGAGGAAATCTCTTCTGACGTTCGTCGTCTCCTGTCACAGTGGGATCAGATCGAGGCTCTTGCCAATTCAGCGCAAGCACCGGCGCTGCTGTATCGCGAACCCGATATGGCTGTGCGTGTCATTCGCGAAGAGTTCAATGACAACTACCGCAGCGTCGTCATCGACGACGAAGCGTTGTTCAACGACGTTCACGATTATGTGTCGAGCATCTCGCCGGCGCTTGCTGATCGCATCGAGTACTACGACCGTTCAGCGGAGCCGCTTTCGATCTTTGAACGGCACCATGTTCACGAGCAGGTTCACAAGGCACTTGACCGCAAGGTCTGGTTGCCCTCAGGGGGTTCGCTCATCATCGAACACACCGAAGCGCTCACCGTCATCGATGTGAACACCGGCAAGAACGTCGGTTCAAAGAGCCTCGAAGAAACGGTGTACCGCAACAACCTCGAAGCAGCGGTCGAAATCGCGAAGCAACTCCGGTTGCGTGACATCGGCGGAATCATCGTGATCGACTTCATCGACATGGAGATCAAGGGCAACCGAGACGATGTTGTTCGAGTGTTCCGAGATGCACTGGCCCGCGACAAGACCCGCACACAGGTCTTCGATATCTCTGAGCTTGGTCTTGTCGAGATGACCCGTAAACGGATCGGGGAGGGGCTCCTCGAGTCCTTCGCCACCCAGTGTCCCGACTGCGATGGCCGAGGCGTCCAAATCGACCCGGATCTTCTGGTCTGAGGCCTCCTCGATGCCCCAATCGAACCCGGGTTTCGTTCTTTGGGTTCGTGGGGCTAGAGTTGCACCCCTATGTATGCCGTGATCCAGACAGGTGGCAAGCAGTACCGCGTCGAAGAGGGCGAACGACTTGACGTCGAACGCCTCGGCGAGGCTGACGAGGTCACCCTCACTCCCGTACTCGTTGTCGACGGTGACACCGTCCTCGCTACTCCCGCGCAGCTGGCTGGTGCCAGTGTGTCCGCTCGGGTTGTTGGCGCGGCCAAGGGTCCCAAGGTCATCGGCTTCACCTACAAGAACAAGGCCAACGAGCGTCGTCGTTGGGGTCATCGTCAGCACTACGCGACGATCGAGATCACCGGCATCAAGAAGGGCTGAGCCATGTCAAAGACCAAAGGTGGCGGTTCAACCCGCAACGGCCGTGACTCCCAAAGCAAGCGTCTCGGTGTAAAGCGTTTCGATGGCCAGGAAGTTCATTCCGGCACCATCATCGTTCGCCAGCGCGGAACTCGTATCCACCCGGGCGAGAACGTCGGCCGTGGCGGAGACGACACGCTGTTTGCTCTCACCGAAGGAACCGTCAAGTTCGGATCCCGCAAGGGACGCAAGCTCGTCGACGTCATTCCTGTCTGAGCGGTTGGCGTAAAAATCTGATCGAAAGCGGACCATGCGGTCCGCTTTCGTCGTTTTCAGCCGTGAGCGTCGATACCTAACGGCCGGCGGTCTGCAGGCCAGTGGAGTAGTCGTTCAGCGGTGTCGAAGGCGAAGCGATCGGTCATGCCCGCGACGTAGGCGACCGCAGTGGTCACCGGATCGGATTCGGCGCTGCTCGTTGACGGGAGCGCGCCCGGGTTCGCAATGAAGTGCTCGACCAATGCCGTGAGCACGTCGATGACGGCACGCCCCTGAGCGATCGAATCGGGACGGTTGTAGATGAACTCGTAGTTGAACGAACGTAGGGCCGAGAGTGCCGACGCCTTTGCGGTGTCCATGCCGATGACACCTGTGGATGTGGCGCAGTCGATGACGGCAACGATGAGCGCGTGGAGTTGCTCGCGGCGGGTTTGGCCTAGAACCTCGGTGACCTCGGTGGGCAACTCCGAGAGACGAACGATGCCCGCGCTCGTTGCGTCTTCGAGATCGTGCGAGCTGTAGGCGCAGCGATCGGCCCAACTCACGACGACACCCTCGGGAGTCATTGGCGTTGGCCGAGACCAGGAATGATTCCGAATGCCGTCGAGAGTCTCGAGACACAGGTTGAGCGGTTCGAGGACGACATCGGCACCCCAAACGGCATGGTGGTAACCGCCGGGGATGAAAGCATCGAAGGCGTCTTCGCTTGCATGACCCCCAGGCCCGTGCCCGCAGTCGTGGCCGAGGGCAATGGCCTCGGTGAGCGCAACGTTAAGCCCAAGGGCCCGGGAGATCGCCGTTGCCACCTGTGCGACCTCGAGAGCGTGTGTAAGGCGTGTGCGTTGGTGGTCGTCGGGGAAGACGAAGACTTGCGTCTTCCCGGCAAGACGGCGAAAGGCGGGCGAATGGAGGATTCGGTCTCGGTCGCGCTCGAAACAGGTGCGGTAGTCGTCGGGTTCCTCGGCAATCGCGCGATTGCCACCACCGAGTGCTTGGGTTGCCCCTTCGGCCAAAAGATCCGAGGAGCGAGATTCGCGCTCGGGTCGGAGTATGCGATGGGCCGAGATACGAGGGGGCGGCGCGTCTCGATGAGCCAGTACGAGATTGTTGGAAGCCGTTGAACCGTGCATCGTCGAAACCCACTCCTGCTGACGCTGGGTGGGATCTCCGGAGAGGGGAGCCGGTGGTGCGGGGGACTGCTCTTCCATCCCCGAATCCTGCCTCATGGCTGTGACAGAACGGGGATCTCCGATATCTATCGGCGGACACCACCCTCAAAGCCCGTAGGCTCTCCGGTTGTGTCCGGATTCATCGATGAGTGCCAACTAAATGTCAAAGGCGGAGACGGCGGCGCTGGTTGCGTTGCGTTCCGTCGTGAAGCTCATGTGGCCAAGGGCGGTCCTGACGGTGGCGACGGCGGACGCGGCGGCGATATTTGGCTTGTCGCCGACCGAAACATCTCGTCGTTGCTCGCCTTCAAGGACCATCCGCATCGTCGTGCACAAAACGGTGTTCACGGTCAGGGCAAGAAGATGCACGGCGCCGGTGCTGACGATTTAATCGTCTATGTCCCCGAGGGCACCGTTGTTCACGACCTCGAAGGCACAATGCTGGCCGATCTCGTCCATCAAGGTGACCGCTGGATGGCGGCCGCTGGCGGCCGTGGCGGAAAGGGCAATGCCCGGTTCCTCTCCAATATCCGCCGAGCTCCCTCGTTCGCCGAACAGGGTGAAGTCGGCGAGGAGCAGTGGCTCAATCTTGAGCTGAAGCTGATGGCCGATGTTGCTCTCGTCGGTTTCCCGAGCGTGGGAAAGTCCACGCTTATCTCGCGTATCTCTGCGGCCAAGCCCAAAATCGCTGACTATCCGTTCACGACGCTCGAACCGAACCTCGGCGTTGTACGCGTGGAAGACAACTTTGAATATGTCGTTGCCGATCTGCCTGGTTTGATCGAGGGTGCATCCGATGGCCGAGGCCTTGGACATCGTTTTCTTCGTCACGTCGAGCGCGCTCGTGTCCTTGTCCTTATGGTCGATCTCGCAGGTGGACTCGACGGCATGACGATGGAGACGCCCTCGGAACAGGCAGCAATTCTTCTCGCCGAACTCGAGGCCTATCGTCCGGAACTGCTTGAGCGACCCCGAATCATCATCGGTTCGCGTGCTGACCTTGTTCCTGGAGCGCTCGCAATAGCCGAAACTGGCAGGCCTTTCGTTACCGACGACGGCCTTGAACTCGACCTTTCGATTTCCGCCATAACCGGTGCCGGCCTTTCGCGACTTATCGGTCGGATGGCTGAAGAGGTTCGGGGCGCACGTTCGGTCGAACCCGAGCTCGATGGATTCGTTGTGCACCGTCCCATCGCTGAAGGTATTCGTATCGAGCGTGAAGACGACGGCGCCTATCGCGTTATTGGTCGGGCTGCTGAACGAGCTGTTGCCCTTTCCGATCTCACCAATCTTGAAGCTCTCGACTTCGCGCATTCACGTCTGAAGAAGATCGGAGTCGACAAAGCACTCGCGCGTGCTGGCGCCACCGAAGGCGACACCGTGCGTATCGGATCTCTCAGCTTCGAATACGAGGAGGAGTGATGGTCGTTGTCGTAAAGATCGGTACCTCATCGCTCACCGATACCGAAGGCATCATCCGGCGAGATGCGATCGTCAAGCTTTGCCAAGAAGTTGCGGCAGCTTGCGCGTCTGGCCATCAGGTCGTCATTGTGACCTCAGGTGCAATTGGCGCAGGGCTACCGGCGCTTGGGCTTGGGGGCGATAAGCGCCCTCGAGATGCTCAAACGTTGCAAGCAGTTTCCGCTGTCGGTCAGTCGCGTCTGATGGGCGTGTATTCCGAAGAACTCGATCGACATTCGCTCGTTGGTGGCCAGGTGCTCCTTGCTCCGCTCGATTTCGTCGATCGTCGTCAGTATCTGCAGGCCCGAGGCACACTCACGCGACTGCTTGAACTCGGTGTCATTCCCATTGTGAATGAAAACGATGCAGTTGCCGACGACGAAATTCGTTTCGGTGACAACGACCGTCTTGCTGCGTTGGTGTCGCACCTTGTCGATGCAGAACTGTTGGTGTTGCTCACCGACACCTCAGGTTTGCTTTCGGCCGACCCCCGCGTCGATCCCAACGCGTCGCTCATCGAAGAGATTGTTGAATTCGATCAGCAACTCGACGACATTGCAGGCGGACCCGGAAC
>CANGMY010000105.1 GCA_947455015.1 Microthrixaceae bacterium
ACGTCGAGATGAACTGGGGATTCAGTGACAAATGGGCCACGCACAAACAGCAAGAGCTACGAACGAGGCGCTGAGAAGTACCGCGAGATCTATGGGCCAGATTTGCCCCTCGCCGAACACGGGTCCTCAGACTTCTTCGACCTCATGATTGGACACCTCTTTGGAGAGGTCTGGACCGGAGAAGCTCTCGATGTTCCGACTCGAAGATTGCTGGTGATGGGGGTACTCGCCGCCCAACACGAGTTCGACACTCTCGGAATTCAATTCTCGAATGCGCTCCGAACCGGGGAACTGAGCGCTGAACAGGTTCGCGAAGTTGTCATTCAACTCATTCCCTATGTCGGTTATCCGAGCAGCGGCTCGCTCATTCGCGTTTCCGAAACCGCTATTTCGAATCATGAGGTCTCCAAGTGACCACGGTTGCGATGATTGGTTTGGGTCAAATGGGCGCTCCAATGGCGGTCAACGCCATCAATGCAGGTCTCGACGTTGCGGTCTTCGATGTTTCCAGTGATGCCGCATCTTCCTTTGCAGACCTGAACGCCCGCATTGCTCTCTCGCCCGCCGATGCAGCACGTGGTGCCGACGTTGTTTGCATTGTCGTGTTCAACGACGAACAGACCACCGATGTCATCACAGGAACCGATGGGGTCCTCACGTCACTCCAACCAGGAGCTGTTGTCGCTATTCACTCGACGATTGCGCCAGAGACAGTGCGGTCCCTCGAACGCGTCGCGCTCAACGCTGGCGTACAAATCATCGACGCTGGCATTAGCGGTGGACCATCTGGAGCGACTGCCGGAACGTTGCTCACGATGGTTGGGGGTCCAGCCGATGCGGTCACAAGAGCTATGCCTGCGCTGAACAGTTTCTCGAAAGAGGTCATTCACGCCGGTGATCTCGGCACTGGCCTTGCGCTCAAACTGGCAAGAAATGCTGCGGGTTACATTTGCATGAGCGCAATGCATGAGGCCATGCAAATTGCTTCGGCATCTGGGGTTGCTCTTGATGTCCTTCAGCACACGATCGCCGAAACCGGAGTCTTCGAACAGGCGCTCTCACCATTTCTCTTTGGCGGACCAGCGCCACTTTCAGAGGCCGATTCAGACTCGCTTCGGGAGATTCTCAGCCATCTCTGCGCGCTGGGCGAGAAGGACCTCGATCAGGCACTCGCACTCGCACGGACACTTGAAGCAGACGTCCCCGTCACTGAAACGACTCGACGCACATTCCATCGCGTCGCTCGGCTCTAAGAGGCAAGCCACCTCGTTTCCGTCGCTGCTCCTCTCGGTGAAAGCAATGGAACACGAGTCCTCCACCCCGAGAGCAGAACTAAGGTCAAGGTTCGTTCAAAGGGGGAACAATGAAAGAACTCAAGGGCAAGGTTGCAGTCATCACAGGTGGCGCCGGTGGCATCGGCAAAGCCATGGGCGAACGGTTCTTGGCTGAGGGCATGAAAGTCGTCCTCTCCGACCTCAAAGCCGAACAACTCGACGGAGTTGTCAATGAACTTGGTGGCGATGGCCGCGAGGTCATCGGTGTGACCGCCGATGTTTCAAGTCTGGAATCCGTTGAAGCTTTGCGCGACGCGACCCTCGATCGTTTCGGGAAGGTGCACGTCGTCTGCAACAACGCAGGTGTTGCATCGGGAGCGCACGGCCGACTTTGGGAACACGAGATCAACGATTGGCGTTTTGCGATGAGCGTCCACGTCTATGGCGTCATCAATGGCATCAACGCGTTCGTGCCCACTCTTCTCGCACAGGACGAAGAAGCCCATATCGTGAACACGTCGTCGAACAATGGCGGCTTCTCCCCCATTGCAATGTCACCCACGTACGCGACATGTAAAGCCGCAGTTGTCACACTGAGCGAATGTTTGTACGGACAGCTCGCCGAGGTAAACCCGAAAATTGGTGTCTCCGTTCTTTTCCCAACCGGGAAGACGAAGGGTGTGTTGAACACCGGCATTTGGGCTGCAGCCGAGCGTCCTCCTGGTTACGAAGCGGATGCGCCGATCGACCACACCCACAAGATGGCCGGCTGGATCGAATCGATGGAAGCGGCAGGAACACCCGTTGCTGTCACCCCACTTTCCGAGGTTGCAGAGCAGGTTGTCGAAGGCCTCTACGCCAATCGTTTCTGGATGGTCGAAGAAGGACGGTTCGAAGAAGCCGTCAACGAACGTACCCAGATCATTCTCAACCGCGCTGCTCCCCTCTACCAACGGTAAGTGACGATGACCGACCTGATTCTCGATTCCTTACAGCGCCGCATGGCGGCCATGCATTCGTTGTACTACCAAGCCGTCGGCTCGATGGATCTTGAACACGTCAACCACTTCGAACGGGAGAAGGTTCTTCCGATCGCATTTTCGCTGTTCCACTACACGAATCAAGAAGATGGCAACTTCATGTTCATCACGGGACAGATGCCGATCTGGAATGACGAGTGGCAGTCACGAGTACGGATGGCGATCAACGACCACGGCAAGGAACGCACTGTCGACGAAATGGTCCACCAACGCATCGGTGACTTTGAGGCGTTCAAGGAGTACCAGCGAACGGTCTTCGATCGCACCGAGGCGTACTTGGCGACCATGGACCCGGCCGATTTCACCCGAGTCGTACTTCCCCGCCCCTTACCGGAGAAGGTTGCTTCGACCTACAGCGCTCGTGTCGCCGGACCCGAAGGAATCACCGTCCTCGACGGCTTTGAATGTTGGCTCTACCAGCACGGTCTCCGACATATGGGCGAGATCGAGCTCGCCCGTGGCCTTGTCGGGCTCGGCGGCATGACCAGCTGAACGATTCACCGATTTAGAGCGCGACCTTCTTTGGAAGGTCGGAGTTTCGAATTGAATCAGCCCATGGGTAGTGCATCGGGTTGATTCGGTCGTAGGGAGCGTCGACAAGAACCTCTGTCGATGAGTCAGCCGGTTCCGCAGCGCGCAGTTGCTGTGCAGCGACTGCGGCATCTCCTTCCACGAAGACAATGTCCATATCGAGCCCGTCGCGAAGTCTTGACGTCAGGCTCCAAACTCCGTGAACTCCATCGATCTCGACGAGCCGTGCTGCGCGTGCAAGCGAGGCCTTCTGTCCGCCTCGACGTTGACGAATCACCACGCCCGTATGGCCAACAAACGGAACATCGGCGGGAACAAGTTTCGTCGGTGCCGAGACGAAGGCGTCTACCGACTGGAAACAATCGCCTTCTCGCACCGCTTTCTGATCCTCAGGAAAAGCCATGCGTCCGGTGTCGATTAAGCGCTCACGCAGCGAACTCATATCGTCGAACGCAATCTGCGGATCACCCGTGAGCGTGTAAATCGTTACGAATGAAGCGCGACCGTTGCCAAACGGCGAACCTTCGACCGATTCGCGAGCGCCGTGTAGGTCGGGAGTCGCCACATAGCGATTACTGAGCATCACCCCTTCAAGCATCACGTTGGGCGGCGTATGTTCGAGGTCATACCAACGGTTCCAGTCCTCGATCACAGCGGCGTCGCAATCGAGAGCAGCGAAGATGATTCCAGAAGGTTGCATTGGTGCATTCTGACCGAGGAAGACATCGTTCGCTGACACCGTGGCGAAACAAGCAGCACCCGCCATCCGATAGAGGTGCGACACAATCTGATCCCGGTACGATTGTTCCGTGGACGAAGACCTTCCAACACAAGACCTGGAAGAGTCTCCGATCGATTTCGGGAAAAGACCGTTTTCAGCCCTCGACGAACTGATCTGGCAAGTCAGTTGGGATGCTCGACCGAAATATCGCGGAACGCTCCATGCGATTTCGGCGCTTCTTGCTCCACCAGCAGCAGTCGCAATGGCGATGAACGCAAAGCCCGGTCGAAATCGAGTCGCAGCCTCGGTCTACGGCCTGGGAATCTGCGCGATGTTTGGCGCTTCGGGTGCCTACCACCGACTCACCAAGAGCCGGAAAATGGCCAGCATCATGCGACGCGTCGACCACTCAATGATCTACGTCATGATCGCGGGTACCTGGACCCCTATCGCCGTTGCGACGCTTCCACCGAAGCAGGCCAAGGTTGTACTTGCGGCGGTGTGGTCAGCAGCCGGGGTGGCCGCAGGCACCAAAGTCATGCGCCTAGACGAAAGTCACCGTGCCGGCTCTTGGTTCTACCCCGTTCTTGGCGTGGCCGGAGCGGTGCTCGCCCCATCGGTCGTGCGTGTCGGAGGTAAGCCGGCACTGGTCGGACTCATCACGGGTGGCGCCGCTTACCTTGGCGGTGCTGCCGTCTTCGCCGCTCAACGGCCAAATCCATGGCCGAAGAAGTTCGGGTTTCACGAGATCTTTCACACCGCCGTCGTGCTTGGGGTCGTCTCCCATTACCTCGCGATCTGGCGAGTGCTCCGCCGCAGTCGGTAATCAGGTCACTGCGTCTGCAGCACCGCCGTCGAACCGCAGGTGCGCACCGTTGAGATGCCATGCGGGTTCGCTCACTACGAAGGCAACGAAGCGGCCCACATCCTCGGGCGTCGCGATATGGCCAGAAGGATTTGGCATTCCTGTTTCGAGCACCAATTGCTCGACCGACGGCCAATCCGTCGAGACTCCCTTGCGCTGTGCCCGCTTCGTGAAGAGTTCGACCATCTCGGGAGTGGCGATGATTCCAGGACTCACACAGTTCACAGTGATCCCCGTCGTCGCAAGGTGTTTGGCAAGACTCACCGTCACGGATGGAAGTGCACCCTTCGCGGCGTAGTACTCGGGGATTCGTTCCCCCGGACGTGTCGCTCCGACCGTCGAAACGAAAACGATTCGCCCCCACCCGTTGGATCGCATTCCGTCGACGAACTCGTTAGCAACTCGAATGGCGCTCACGACATTGATGTCGTAACTCGAATGCCACGACGTGGAATCGCTCGTCGACCAGTCCGAACCTTCAGCAACGCCGTAGTTATTTACGACAATGTCAACGCGATCAACGACGCGATCCACAGCGCTGCGGAGCTCTTTCGTTCCTTCATCGGTACGAATGTCGCCAACAACTTCATGAGCGGTACCACCACTCGAGCGAATCGCTCGAAGCGTTTCGTCGCAGGTGCCGGCGTCCAGCCCGTGCACCAAGACAGCCGCTCCCTCTGTCGCAAGGACTCGGGCAATACCCGCGCCAGTTCCTCGCCACGAACCCGTGACGAGAGCGACCCGACCCTTGAGACCGAGATCCATTCGCGTTGGAACTAGTGGGAGGCCCGGACGAGCCGCCCGGGACGTGCGCCGGTGTCGGAGTCGTTGCGACGAGTGACAACACCATTCACGATGGTCGCAACATAGCCAGAAGCATCTTGAAGAATTCGACGGCCACCGGCGGGCAGATCGTCGATCGGATGAGGCGGATGAAGCGTGAGGTGCTCAAGATCGATCACATTGATATCGGCCCTTTTCCCGACCTCAAGTGTCCCTCGGTCGGTCAGACCAACGACCTCTGCGGTGAGCGCTGTTTGCTTTCGGACGATCGATTCGATGGACATGCGATCTCCACGCGTGCGATCCCGTGTCCAGTGCGTGAGCATGTACGTCGGCAACGAGGCGTCACAAATGAACCGAACATGCGCGCCACCATCGGAAAGTCCGAGCACCGTGTGTGGGTCTTCAAGCATGACTGCGAGGTGGTCCTGCGACGTGTTCGCGTAGTTCGTGAACGCACCGAGCAAAAGTGCGCCGCCAGCAATTGAGTCGTACAGAACTTCCCACGAGTCCTTGCCAGTTGCCTCGGCGATACCTGCGATCGACCGATCTCTAGTTGGTTCGTAATCAGGCGGATCGCCAAGTACGAAAAGTCGCTCGAACATGTACGCCATGTTGTCGCCGAGTGATTCGTATTGACGCAGGGGGTCT
>CANGMY010000106.1 GCA_947455015.1 Microthrixaceae bacterium
CGAATATTTTCAACGCGGTCAGCGTCGGTGAAGCCAAGGTCCTTGTTGAGACCGTGGCGCACATTGTCGCCGTCGAGAAGGTACGTATGTCTGCCTTGCTCGAGCAGTTTCTGCTCAACGATGTTTGCGATTGTCGACTTTCCGGAACCGGACAAACCGGTAAACCACACGACACAGGGCTTTTGCCGCTTTTGTAACGCATGCGCGTTTTTATCGACTTCAATCGCCTGCCAATGCACGTTGTCGGCTCGGCGCAAAGCGAAGTGAAGCAGGCCTGCGGCAACGGTTGCGTTGGTGAAACGATCGATGAGGATGAAGCCGCCCATGTCGCGGTTCTCGTCGTACGGGTCGAATGGAATCGGTCGATCGAGGTTGATGTTGCAGACGCCGATTTCATTGAGCTCAAGCGTGCGGGCGGCGACGTGTTCGAGGGTGTTGACGTTCACCTTGTACTTCGGCTGCGCCAACGTTGCACTCACCGTACGAGCACCGATCTTGAGCAGATACGGGCGACCAGGAAGCATTTCGTGGTCGTCCATCCAGACGATGTGCGCTTCGAACTGATCGGCCACTGCTGGCGGGGCAAGTGATGTCGCGATGACGTCACCTCGGCTGATGTCGATCTCGTCGGCAAGGGTGAGAGTTACCGATTGGCCAGCAACAGCTTCAGTGAGGTCGCCATCAAATGTGACGATTCGATCGACCGTGCTTGCTCGGCCCGATGGCAACACACGAATCGAGTCACCTGGGTGAATTGTGCCGCCCGAGATCTGCCCTGAGAAGCCGCGGAAATCGAGGTCGGGACGATTCACCCACTGAACCGCCATCCGGAATGGACGCGACTGAAGTTCATCGTCGACCTGAACATTCTCAAGGTGAGTAATGAGAGGCACACCGCTATACCACGGCAGGTTCGGGCCGACTTCGGTGATGTTGTCGCCCTGCAGTGCTGACATCGGAATACAAGTGATGTCATTGAGACCAATCTGAGCAGCAAATTCGCGATAGTCACGCTCAATCTGCTCGAAAACGTCTTGCGAATAATCGACGAGATCGATCTTGTTCACAGCAAGCACCACATTTCGGATGCCGAGCAGCGACACGAGATAACTATGACGACGAGTCTGTGTAAGCACGCCCTTGCGAGCATCAATCAGGACAACGGCAAGATCTGCCGTTGACGCGCCAGTAACCATGTTGCGGGTGTATTGCTCATGGCCCGGCGTGTCGGCCACGATGAACTTACGTCGTTCCGTTGAGAAGAAGCGGTACGCGACGTCGATTGTGATGCCCTGTTCACGCTCTGCGGCGAGGCCGTCGACAAGGAGAGCGAAATCGAGTTCGCCTCCTTGAGTTCCAACCTTTTTCGAATCAGCTTCGAGCGCTTCGAGGTGGTCTTCGAAAACGAGCTTTGAATCGTAAAGAAGTCGGCCAATGAGCGTGCTCTTTCCATCGTCAACGCTTCCGCATGTGATGAACCGGAGCATTGACTTGTGTTCATGCCGATCGAGATACGCGTCGATATCTGTTTCGAGGAGATCGTCAGCTGCGTGCGCCATTAGAAGTACCCCTCTTGCTTCTTCTTTTCCATCGAACCGCTTGAATCGTGATCGATGACGCGACCCTGACGCTCGGAACTCGTGGTGAGCAACATTTCTTGGATGATGCCTGTGAGCGTGCTCGCTTCGCTTTCAACTGCACCAGTGAGTGGGTAGCAGCCCAATGTCCGGAAGCGGACGCTGCGCATCTGCGGCTCTTCGCCGGGCAGAAGGCGCATGCGATCGTCATCAACCATGATGAGCGCGCCATCGCGCTCGACGACTGGCCGTTCGGCCGCGTAATAGAGCGGCACGATCGGTATCTGCTCGCGATGGATGTATTGCCAAATGTCGAGTTCGGTCCAGTTTGAAATCGGAAACACCCGCACGCTCTCACCTGGCGCTTTACGTGCGTTGTAGAGACTCCAAAGTTCGGGGCGCTGTTGTTTTGGATCCCATCGATGCTGCGCTGAGCGGATCGAGAAGATTCGTTCCTTCGCTCGGGACTTTTCCTCATCACGTCGAGCGCCACCGAATGCAAGATCAAATCCGTGAAGATCGAGCGCTTGTTTTAAACCCTCGGTCTTCCACATGTCGGTGTGTGTCGCCGAACCATGGTCGAACGGATTGATGCCGCGTTCAATGCACTCAGGATTGCGGTGGACCAACAAATCAAGACCTCGATCCTTGACGAGCTGATCGCGAAACTCGTACATCTCCTGAAACTTCCAGGTGGTGTCGACATGGAGAAGTTGAAATGGAGGAGGCGAAGGAGCAAACGCTTTCAGGGCGAGATGCAACATCACCGAACTGTCTTTGCCAACCGAATAAAGCATGACCGGCCGTTCACTTTCGGAAACGGCTTCACGAAAGATTTGAATGCTCTCGGCCTCAAGACGTTGCAAATGCGTAAGGGTCGTCACTCTGCGATCTTTTCGTTAACAAGAGGTCGAGAAAGAGATTCACTATCTTTTCGACAGGATTGATAGACAATAGCAGCGAGAGGCATCCTGTCAACGCGCATGACTCGCCATCTAGCTCCTGGCTTCAGGCCAGGTGATCGCAGCAACTTCGTCGAGTTCTGGCCCAAGAAGCTGCCGCCCAAGAGACCGGAAGGCCTCAACGTCTCCTGATGACTCGAACCGATGAACTCCCCCACCTTCGGCTCCGTCTCTGAGTGCATTGGCAGACCGAAGCATGTCGCTCACCCGAAAGGCGGTCGCGTCGGCCGAATCAACCAGCACGACGTCACTGCCCATCACATCAGAAATCGTGCGAGCCAAGAATGGGTAATGCGTGCATCCCAAGAGCAACGAATCGATGTCGGCATCGACGAGTGGCGCCAAAAGTCGCTCGGCCAGAACATGCACTTGCTCTGAATCGGTTTCGCCACGCTCTACGAACTCGACAAACCCTGGGCACGCCGCGCATGACAATTCGACTGCAGACGAGTTCTGCACCACTGCCCGTTGGTAGGCACCCGAACCGATTGTTCCAACAGTTCCGATGACTCCGACGCGACCGTTGCGGGTTGCTTCGAGAAGCGCAGCGGCCCCAGGTTCAATGACACCAATAACTGGCACCGACGTGATTTGTTGCAATTCGTCGAGCGCTGCAGCAGAGGCGGTGTTACATGCAACGACGACCATCTTGACGTCGTGGTTCAGCAGCAAGTGCTCGGTAATCTCGAGAGCGAATTCCCTCACTTCACCCAAATCACGCGGGCCGTAGGGATAACGACCGGTATCGCCCACGTAAACGAGATCCTCGTTCGGCAGAAGGTCGATCAGCGCACGGGCAACAGTGAGGCCACCGAAACCGCTATCAAACATGCCGATCGGCCGGGAATCCACGGTGTGAGGGTACTCCCCCTGCCCGGACTGTTACGGGTGCGTTTAGAAGTAGATGATCTTCGAGGCACGGTCGGTGACGTCGTCGATGTCGTCAGTCCAAGCGCCAGTGGAGAGGTACTTCCAACCGCCATCGCAAACGATGAACACGATGGTGCCTGACTCGATCTGCGATGCAACGCGCACCGCACCGGCAAGGGCTGCACCGGCAGAAATGCCCGAGAAAATGCCGCACTTCTCGGCGAGGAGACGTGTGTATTCGATGGACTCGCGCGGACGAACGATGCGCTTGCCATCGAGAAGTTCGGGTCCGCCCCACTTTTCATACACCGGGGGGATGTAACCCTCGTCGAGATTGCGCAGGCCTTCAACGCTTTCACCAAGCGGAGGTTCAACAGCAAGAACCTTGATGTTCGGGTTCTTTTCTTTCAAGAACGTACCGACACCCATGAGCGTTCCTGAGGTACCGAGACCAGCTACGAAGTGCGTGATCTCGGGAACATCGGCCCAAATCTCGGGGCCGGTTGTGTCGTAATGCGCCTGCGGATTCGCTTCATTTGAGTATTGGTAGAGGAACGCCCACTCGGGATGTTGCTCGGCCAATTCGATCGCACGCTTCACGGCCCCGTTCGAACCTTCAGAACCTGGCGACAAAATAACTTCAGCCCCGAAAATTTCGAGCAACTGACGACGTTCAATCGAGACATTCTCGGGAAGCACGATCTTGATCGGATAACCCTTGATACGGGCGATCATTGCCAACGCAATTCCGGTATTGCCCGAGGAAGGTTCAATGATGGTTTTGCCGGGCGTGAGGGTTCCGTCGGCTTCGGCGTCGTTGATCATCGAAAGCGCGATGCGATCCTTCACCGAACCTGCCGGGTTCTGGCTTTCCATCTTCCCGAGGATGCGCACATTCGGGTTTGGGCTGAGTACGGAAACGTCGACCATCGGCGTGTTGCCGATCATGTCGAGTACCGAGGAGTAAACAGCCATCGAGGACCTCTAGAGACGCGGTGTAAAGGGGGGATTCAAACCGGACCCCCATTGTGGACGACCGGCAGGCCAAATGTCGACCCAAGAGGTCTGGAATCTACCCCTCCAGCACCAGAACGGGTTCTTCGAGGATCTCGCCCTCGATGATTCGGTACGACCGGGCCATTGGCTGACCCAACCGGAACGACACGATGACGTAGTGCCAGGCCGGATCAGGGGCCTGAGCGACATCGGTCGGAGACGGGTAGGGCTCGGAGTGGGTATGTGAATGAACAACACCTACGAGTTCTGCGCCACGGTCTTCGGCATCACGATCGGCCTGCAGGTGCACCTTTGGGTCGATGGTGTACACCCGACTCGAGGACGCCCGATTCGGGCTTGGGTACCAGGAATCGACCACGCACGGCTCGGATCCAGCGCCGAGTTTGCCGCCGAGCAATCCACAGGCCTCGTCGGGGAGCCCATTCGAAAGGTGAGCAAGAAGCTCATTGAGGACCGTGGCCGGAAGCTGGAGCACTCGGCGAGGCTATCGCTCCGCGGAAAGTGCGAGCGGCTTCCTCAGTCGCGTCATAGCGTGTCGCCATGCCTCGTATCTCTGTGCCCGAAGGTGCCGATCCGCTCATCCATGTCTGGACCGGCGCTGCGCCCGGGCTCTCAATCCCTGCATCGCAATTCTCTTCTGCTGTCTACGAGAAATCCGCGCTCCCCCTTCGTGAATTTGAAGCGGCGCGAATTCGCATCGCGCAGATCAACGACTGTCAGTTGTGTCTCGGATGGCGATCGGGTCGCGACGCGCCTGCACGCGCTGCAGAGGCCGATTCGATCAACGAAGACTTCTACGCACAGATCGGCAACGCGTCGTGGGAAGGCTTCAGCGAACGCGAAGTCCTCGCTGCTGAATTCGCCGAACGGTTCGCGCTTGATCATCTTTCGATGGACGATCCCTTTTGGGCTCGCCTACGCGCGGCATTCTCCGATTCCGAGATTGTCGACCTCGGACTTTGCGTGGGTATGTGGGTATCGCAGGGACGACTCAATCAGATTCTCGATGTCGATGGCGGCTGTCGGGTTCCGACGCCAGGCGCACCTCTGACCGGCGGCTGACCTCCCACCGGTTTCGACCGGTAGCCTGATCGCTTCCCATGGCGACCAAAGACGATGCAAACGCAAAGAAGATTGTGGCGACCAATCGGTCGGCTCGTCACGATTATGAGGTTCTCGACACTGTCGAAGCCGGTCTTGTGCTGCGCGGATCTGAAGTCAAGTCGCTGCGCGAGGCGCAGGTACAAATCAAAGAAGCGTTTGCCCGATTCGATCAAGGCGAAGCCTGGCTCATCGGAATGCACATCGCCCCGTGGGGAACAAGCGCCGCGCACGACCTCGCCGAGCCTGATCGCAAACGGAAGTTGTTGTTACACCGCGAACAGATCGAACGCTGGCGAATGCGCGTTGATCTTGAACGACTCTCGATTGTGCC
>CANGMY010000107.1 GCA_947455015.1 Microthrixaceae bacterium
ACGTTGGTTGGCGCGCTCGAAGCGCTTGGCATCGAATCACGAGCAGCTCGTCAGGCGGTGAATCGAACTGCATCCGACGGATGGCTTGAAGGTGAGTCGGTGGGTCGGTACACCCGTTGGCGGCTCACGAGTTCTGGTCGCCGCATGATTGGTTCCGCGGTTCCCCGTGTGCAGCGCTCAATCGTTGCTGACCGGAATTGGGATGGCACTTTTTTGCTACTCACGCTGACGGGCAATGCTCTCGATCGAGAATCACGAGAACGTTTGGCTGTCGGTCTCGACTTTGAAGGATTCGGAACCCTGGGCACGGGCACGTGGGTCGCTGTGGGTGAGGGCTCCCGTGAAGGCGCCGATGTGGTCTTGGCTGCCTGCGGACTGCAGGACGAGGCGTTGTTGTTCCATGCCACCACTGTTGACGGGGCCGAAACCCCGGCCGAGGTCGTGGCGATGGCCTGGGATCTTGAAACCGCTGCGGCGGCCCACGAGGCCTTCGTGTCCGAGTTCGAAAACGCTGTGCCAAGCGATGATTCTGAGGCTTTTGCCCTCCGGACCCGTATGGCGCATGAGTGGCGGCATATCCTGAGTGTCGACCCCTCGTTGCCTCCGGAATTGCTCCCGGCCGATTGGATCGGCACCCGAGCCCGAGCGGTTTTTCAGCGCCAGTTCAGCCAATGGGCGTCTGCGGCAACGTCGTACTACATAAGGTTGTCAGAAGAGCCCGTTGTGTCGTAGATTGTCTCTATGACCGATATCGACTTCCCCGTCTTCGATTGCGACAACCATTACTACGAGGCCGTCGATGCCTTCACCCGGCATCTCGATCCTCGCACTGCATCACGCACCATTGAGTGGTGCACGATCAACGGCCGGCAGTACCACGTCATTGGCGGCAAGGTCAGCCATGCAGTGGTCAACCCGACCTTTGATCCGGTTGCGCTTCCTGGTGTGCTCAAGGATTACTTCCGCGGCAACCCGAACAACGAAAACCCGATCGAACTTCTCAAGCAGCGTGAGCCAATTCGTCCCGCGTACCGCGACAAAGATGCGCGTATTGCAACGCTCGATGAGCATGGTCTCGAGAAGTGCTGGTTGTTCCCAACGCTTGGCATGATCTACGAAGAGCCGCTCCACAAAGATCCGTGGGCAGTCATGCAGGTGTTCACCGCGTTCAACCGCTGGATGCTTGAAGACTGGGCGTTTAACTACAAGGACCGCATCTTCACTGCGCCGTACATCACGCTTGTCGATGTCGACTGGGCCGTGAACGAACTCACGTTTGCGCTCGACAACGGCGCAACCTCGGTTGTGATGCGTCCGGCCGCACCGACCACCGTCGATGGCCAGCGTTCACCAGCCGATCCCATGTTTGATCCGTTCTGGGGTCTTGTGAACGAATCAGGCATCACCGTGGTGGCTCACGCTGGCGACTCTGGTTACAACTCACATGGCTACGGCGAAGACAACGGATTCTCCGCTGGCTTCGGTCAGCAGTCACGTCCGCAGCCGCTGCGCATGGCCACGATGTTCGATCGTCCCATCGAGGACTTCCTCGGTTCGCTTGTCTGCGACAAGATGGTCGATCGTTTTCCGAACGTCCGTGTCGCATCTGTCGAAAACGGTTCAGGGTTCCTTCGAGGTCTCCTCAAGAAGCTCGACAACACCGCGAAGAAAATGCCGGGCTGGTTCAGCGAACAGCCTTCGGAAACCTTCCGTCGCAACATCTGGATCAACCCATTCTGGGAAGACGATGTTCACGAGGTTGTTGAACTCATGGGTTCCGATCGCGTCATCTTTGGTTCCGATTGGCCGCACATCGAAGGCATGCCCGCACCTCTTGATTACGTCGACGAACTCAAGGAGTTCTCACCTGCCGTGCAAAAGATGATCATGCACGACAACGTCACTGAGTTGAACACTCGTCGGCCAGCCTGATTGAAGGGCCGTAACGGCCCGTCGCTGTTCCGGGGGGAACGTGCAAAGGCCTCCACGCTGTGGAGGCCTTTGTCGCGTCTGGAGTGGAAAATGTGAGGAAGCGAACGGTCGAGGCGGCTTAGAACTTGCCGTCGAGAATGCGATCGCGAATCTCTCGCTTAAGGATCTTGCCGGTCGCACCCCGGGGCAGTGGTTCTTCGCGGATGAACCACTTTGAGGGGATCTTGAACGGTGCAATCCGTTCGGCAAGGAACGCGGTGAGTTCATCCAGATCGAGTGTGGTGCCTGTCGTCGGGTGAACTGCAGCAACAACTTCTTCACCGAGCCGCTCGTGCGGAAGTCCAAATACCGCAACCTCGTGGACGCCGTCGTGTTCGAAGATCGCTGCTTCAACCTCGGAGCAGTAGACGTTTTCGCCGCCGCGCAGCACCATGTCCTTGATGCGATCGACGACGTAGAGGAATCCTTCGTCGTCGAGGTAGCCGAGGTCGCCGGTGTGGAGCCATCCGTTACGAATGGTTTCGGCCGTTGCCTCCGGACGGTTCCAGTACCCGCGAATGAGCATCGGGCCTGCAAGACAAACCTCGCCAACTTCACCGTTGGGCTGCTCGGAATCGTTGGGGTCGACGATCTTGACCTGCATGATCGGAACAACGCGACCGGTGCTGGAGGGCTTTGCGATGTAATCCGGTCCGGTGTTGCCTGGACCGTAACCATTGGTTTCAGTGAGGCCGTAGCCAAGTTGCGGGCTTGCCTTGCCTGCAAACGAACCTTCGATCTTGCGAACGAGTTCGGGCGCCATCGGTGCACCACCGCCACCGACATTCTTCAGGCTTGAGGTGTCGTACTTGCTGAAATCGGGATGACTGATGAGATCTTGCGACATCGTCGGAACGCCAACGAAGTTCGTGACCTTTTCACGGTCGATGAGTTGCAACGCGCGCAATGGATCCCATTTATGCATCATCACAAGTTTTGCGCCGGTGGCGACAGAGCCCAGCATGACGGGAACGCAGCCGGTGACATGAAAGAGCGGCACAGTAAGGATGAAGCAGGGCGGAATTGGCGTAGGGGCGGTCGCCGGGTCGGGTGGGGTGTCGGGCGCCCAGCGGATCGCTTCAACAGTTGTTCGACATGCAAACGAGAACAGACCCGACAGCACGGCACGGTTTGTTGACACGGCACCCTTGGGAACACCTGTCGTTCCTGAGGTGAAGAGAATCGTTGCGTCGTCGTCAGGGGCAACATCGGCGGCGGGCATTGATGCGCCTGGTGTTACGACATCGGAGAGGTGGTCGCAGCCGGCGGGAAGATCACCTTCAGCGCGCACGACCAATCCATGAATCTTGAGTGCGGCGAGGCGATCGCCAATTCGGTCGACTCGTTCACGATCGGTGATGAGTACCTTTGCGTCAGCATCAACCAAGCCGAATTCAATTTCCGGACCTGTCCACCAGGCATTGACCGATACTGCGATTGCGCCGATTGAAGTTGCTGCGCCGAACGATGTGATCCATTCAGGAAAGTTGCGCATATCAATAGCGACACGGTCGCCTTTCTTCACGCCGTAACGCTCAACAAGCACATGCGCAATCTCATCGATGCTTGCGAGAACCTCAGCGTTGGTCCAGCGTTCGTCTTCGTACACGATCGACACGGCGTCGGCCGGACGCTCACGAATCATGTCGAACAGATCTCGAAGCGTCGGCGGGAGCTTGGTAAAAATCCGGCTGGGTCGGCCGAGAACTTCGGCCTCGGCGATCTCAAATGGCATGCCGGGGCCGGTGAGTACGGCCACCGCCTCATCGAATGTCATACCCACGGTGATTCCCTCCCGACGACTGTCGGGGGAGACGCTACGGGACAGATGGCCGGTCTTGCTACCGATCGGTAACGGTGATCAATCGAGGCGACGAACGGTGGTCATGGCGAGGGCCATGAGGCGGTCATCTGCGCCCCGATCACGGACCTCGACCCGCACCAAATGGTCAGGGCCACGGCTGCCTGTTGAGGTCGCAGTAGCGACGATCGGGCCAATCCGGCCGGGGCTCAAATAATGAACGGCGAGGTCGGTGACGATCGCCTCGGGTGTCGGCTCAACCGTGGATCGGCCGATCACAAGGCTTCGAGCAGCGGCGTCGAGCACGACGGCGCTTGATCCGCCGTGGAGGATTCCCCAGGGGTTTCGAAGCCGTTGCTCGATCTCAAGGTGCACCACGCCGGGCGTGTCGGTCGCTGTCAGGTTGAAGAACTCATGCGCGGGTGCCGCAAAGATCGGGTCGTTGGGAACATCGCGCTCAAACGGCCTCACAGGTCGGGTGAACGGAGGAGGACCATTTTCGGGTGTGAGGATGGCGCAGGACATCCAAGACGTGGCGACGGCATCGCCGCTGGAGTCAGCAACCTCGACGCGCGTGACGACCGATGAGCGACCCCGGCGAAGCACCTGCGTATCGAGGGTGAGTTCGCCAGTGCCGCGAGTACCTGTCAACGCGTCGGGCGCGCGCCGAATCATGAGGTTGGTCGTGACGATCCAGTCCGGGAGGCTGGCGAGGCCAGAGGTCATTCCGCCGATGGAATCGATGATGCATGTGAGCAGGTCGGTGCCGAGGCGTCCATCCGAATCAAGCGTGTTCGGTGTTCCGGGAAAGTGACCGACGGTGTGTGGCAGTGCGGCGGTGCCGTCGCCGATCTCTTCAATCATCATGAGGAGATACTGCGCAACGCCGATCTCTGCGGGACTGCCGAATCCGCTCATAACGCAACAACTTCTGTAGTCGCAGTGGAAACGAGTGCACCGTTGCCGTCGTGGACGTCGACTGATGCGGTGAGCCGTCCATTCGCTGGGCCGCCAATTGCGGTGGCTGTTGCAGTAAGCGGCCCCACGCGACCGAGATCGAGATACGCCAGGTGCATATCGGTCGTGATTGCGTCGGAGTTGAAGAGCGAACGAGCAAGCGATGCAGAGGCTTCGTCGATGAGTGACGCGTGGATAGCGCCGTGAAGCGCGCCGACGGTATTGCACACGACAGGTCGGAGTTCGATCAACGCGGTTCCTGGCTGACGCACGTGAAGTTCGAGCTCATCGAAATAGTTCGTCTCGAGTTTCTCGTGGGCCGAATTCGCGCTCATCTTTCGGCGGCCGGGAGTCATGTTGATCGTGATGTTCACCAGATGTTCGGGGCGGGGAACAACGGCGAACGTGAGAAGAGCCGATCCTGCGGGACGTTCGCCATCGGCGAGCAACTCGGCTTCGATGACGAGCGTGCGCCGGCCACGGCGGCGGACGTGGAGATCCGCTTGGAGAATTTCGGTCGGTCCCGCTGGAAGAAGATGAATCGACATGTCGGCGGTAAAGGCCCAGTCGGGGTCGGAAGCAGTGATGGAGCGCATTCCGCCGAGGGCGTCAACGAGCATGGCCACCGTGGCGAGCCGAGGCATTCCGTCGGGCGACGACGTAAATGGGGTGACAGGCATCCATCCTCGGACATCGCCGGCCTCGTCCTGTTCGGACTCAAGGGCCAGCAAGCTCATCGCGTGGCGAGGGGGCGGATAGGCCGGACGAGAGTCGGCGGGAACATCGTCGGCAGGCACGAGGAGCGAGTCTATGGCTCCCGCGCTGTCCACTTTTCGGTGGTCGCCGGTAGGGTCAGAACTCGTGCGCCAACGGTCGATAGTTCGCTTTGTGGTTGTGGTGGCCGTTGGGTTTGCGACGTTGGTTTCGGTAGCAAACCTCTCGCAGGCGCAAACGGCGACGACTGGTCGAGTAGTTCCCGCTTCGCTTCGGATCCGCGCGTTCGGCGATGCTGTCACCGCTGGATTTGGTATCGATGCATCAGGTGCGACCATTCCTTTTGAAAAAACAACCGAGTGTCGACCGAAGTGGATCGGTGACGGATC